>JAQVSV010000097.1 GCA_028700325.1 Elusimicrobiaceae bacterium
CAGCGTTTCAGTCGTGCGCGAAAACGGAAACAAGGTTACGTTGTCGCAACTGGGCAGGAATTTCGACCCGTGGCGCGACGCGCTCCGCACAGCGATGAGCAATATGCTGACGCACACGCAGACGGTGCTTAAACAGGCTGACGCGTCGCTCAGTCCCATTGCTCTGCGCAAAGCCGCGCAGATATTCAAAGAAGGAAAAGCGGTAAGCAAAACAGAAACAGACGCGCTGGCGCCCACGCTTTGGCCCGCGTTGGAAAGAACCCTGTGCGCGGATCGGGAATTTAAAACCAATTATGAATTCCTTAAAAACCTGAGCCTGCCGGAAAAAATCTGCGCCGGCTTCAAGCGCGGGCTTGGCCAGGCCGGAGATTATTTATTCGTTCTGGTGCCGCTCGCCGCATCTAACGCCGCGGCTTTTGAAACAGCCGGCCTTGACGCGAACCGGCCGGACGGCAAAAAAGAAAGCAGGGCCACCTATTTCTTCCGGCTTGCCGGCCATGCGCAATATAATGAACTGACGGCCCGGCAGGATAGAGATCGCGCGGCTGATAGTTTCATAAAGACCTTCAATACCTGCATGAGCGCGGTTAATTTCCGCCGCGCGCCGGTTTTTCTGAGCGACGAGCAACTGCTGCAACCGCGTTATGAAAAATACCGGTTCGCCGCGGCGGTAATACCGGAACTCGCCGTTCTGAGAGGTTTGTTCATCGGCCGGGTGATTCATGCCGAGAACTGGAAAGCGCGCGTGGCCGAACTTATTAAATTCGCCGAGGCACGCGGCCCGGCCAGATGGCCGGGCGACGAGGCCGAAGCAGAACCGGACGAGGAACCCGCTTCTCAAAATACCACTGGAGGCTGAGCTATGGCTGGCTATAAACATCCGTGCCGTTACTGCGGCAAACTGATCCCGCCGGAGGCGAATGTCTGCCCGGTCTGCGGAAAAGCAAACCCGCTGGGCCCGTTGCGGTGCCCAAAATGCCGCAACCCTATTGAAACAGGCTGGCAGAAATGCGGCCACTGCGGACTCCCGCTTGAAATCAACTGTCCAGTCTGCGGCAAACCGACGTTTTTCTGCGATTACTGCCAGCACTGCTCCGGCCGGCTGACGGTGACCTGCCCGAACCCGAAATGCAAATCCGAACAGCCGCCTTTAAGCGACATCTGCGTCAAATGCGGCAAAAAATTGAAATAGGAGGCAGTATGGCGTTACAACCTTTCACAAAAAATTTCGCGGACAACAGCACTGAAGCGGGCTTCCAGTTCACTTTTTTCTGCGACAGCTGCCGCGACGGCTACAAGACCAGGTTCATCGAATCCAAGACTTACAGGAAAAAAGGCCTGTTCAGAATGCTCGGCAACGCCGCCAGCATAGTCGGGCAGATGACCGGGCATAGCGGCATCGGGTCGAATCTCGAACGCGGAGCGGACGCCATATCGGCCACGTTCAACGGCATGTCGCCGGACTGGCATAAAGAACACGAAGCCGCTTTCGAACTCGCGCAGAACGAGGCGAAAGAGCATTTTCACCGCTGCCCCAAATGCAAAAACTATGTATGCGAAGCCGACTGGAACGAACAGGAGGGGCTTTGCGTGGACGACGCGCCCCGGGTAAACGTGGAAGTGGCGGCGGCAAAAGCCGGAAAAATGGTCAAGGATATAAAAGATACGGCGGAAGCTACGGCGGTTTTCACCGGCAGGATAGAAAGCAGACAGACCGTTTGCCCCGAATGCGGCAAACCCGCCGGCGAAGGGAAATTCTGCAATAACTGCGGCAGTCCGCTGGGCTTGCCGAAATGCCCGAAATGCGGAGCGGTCAATCAGCAGGGCACGCGCTTCTGCGGGGAATGCGGCACCAAACTATAATGTAGCGTAAAACAGAATCCCGGCCGGCCGCACCTGTCCGCTCTGACAGCGGGGGGATAGCGCCGGAGATTTCTGTTCATCATTGCCTGACGCGGGAAATTCGCCCGGCAGCGGCCTGAACCCGCCGGCCTGACCGGCAGCCCGCGAACCGGGCGATATTGTATAATTGAAAACAGCTCATGGGTGAATGTCCGGCCGGTTCCGTGCGGGAATACGGCCTCGGTTTTCTTAAACCCGTGAAGCGGTTCCATGCCAGGCCCGGCCACGGACTCCATGCGCGGCGGGCAACTTCTTTTGCGACTGGACTGCGCCCGGCCTATGCCGACACCGTTACTCTTTCAGAATGACAGAATCCCAGCCGGCCTGAAGCAGGGCAGGCTCAGGCTGATAGCGTTCATAACGCTTGCCGGATTTGCGCTTTCATATTTCTATTTCACGCTGCGGCTTTCGCCGCAGGGCGGTTTCCTCAACCTCGCGAGCGACCGGTTCAACGATTTTTTCAACATGCTGCGCATCTCGGCGGATCCCTATGCGCGCGCGATCGTGATTGGCAACAGTTTCCCGTTTCTGCAGCGCGTGTACTGGGCTTTCTCGCTGCTGCCGCTGTGGGCGGCGCGGTGGCTGTGGCTGCTGACTTTCGCCGGGTTCGGGCTGACGGCTCTGTACAGGGGCTTTAAGACCGGCGACCGCACGGGCGACGCACTCAACACCCTGGCCGTGTTCTGCTTTTCCTACCCGGTGCTGTTTGCGATAGACCGCGGCAATTTCGAAACCTATACGTTCATGTGCGTGTACCTGTTCGCCACGGCGTTTGCGGCAGGCAAACGCAATCTGGCGGCGGTGTTTCTTGGCATCGCGATGGCCATGAAGCCGTTCCCGGCGGCGTTTCTGGGCCTGCTGCTGGCGGAGAAGGAGTTTGACTGCGCGGCCAGGTCGGTTGCGACGGCGGTTGGCTTATCGCTGGCCTGCTACGCCTCTTATCCCGGCGGGCTGTTTGAAAATTTCGCAAGGCACACGCTCATCCTGCAGCTGTACCACTACGGCTACGTTTACGGCTACGGCGGAGTGGTGTACAGCCATTCGCTGTTCGGCGCGATAAAAGCGCTGCTCGGCGCGCCCACCCTGCCGTATGAACTGTGGTGGCTGGTGCGGGCGTGGGGACTGGCCGCGCTCGCGCTCGCCGGCTCGCTGGTGTGGTTTGCCGGACGCAGAAGAACGGAATTGCGGTTCTGGGAAAAAACCGCGCTGTTCGTATGCGCGATGAATCTGCTGCCCTATTCTTCGGGCGACTATAAACTTTTGCATCTGCTGACTCCGCTGATATTTTTTGCTAACGAACCGGACGCCGGCCCGTTCGACCGGTGGTACGCCGTTGTGTTCGGCCTGCTCCTTATCCCGAAAGGCTTTATCATGCGGGCGGGAATAAATGAGGGAGTAATCATCAATCCGCTGCTGATGCTTTGCATGGCGGGCCTGATAATTTACAGCCGCCGCGCGCAGGCGCCGGAACGGGGCTGACGCATGGATCTGCGCGAACTGCGCCTGCAGGGCAATGCCGGGGGGACAAGGCACCCCTGGGAACTGGCCCGCCTTGAAATAGCCGGGCGGCTGATACAGAAGCACGCGCGGCGGATCCGCTCTATTCTGGACATCGGCTGCGGCGACGGGTACCTGATGGCGGGGCTTGCCCGCCGGTTCGGCGCCGCGGCTGCCGGCGTGGACACCGCCGCCTCGCCCGAAGAAACAGCCTCCGCCAACCGCCGGTTTGCCGCAGCCGGCATAAAAGCGGAAATGACGGTTTCGTTAACGGCAGCGCGCGCGCTGCTGCCGGGCGAAACGGCGGACGTCGTGCTGCTAACTGACCTGCTGGAACATGTCGAGGACGACACGGCAGCTCTTGCGGCAATCGCGGCGGATCCGGCAACCGGTTCAAGCGTTTTCATCATTACCGTGCCGGCGTTCATGAGGCTGTTTTCGGAGCATGACAGGCAGTTGCGGCATTTCCGCCGCTACACTAAAGCGGAACTGGAGAGAACGGCCGGGTCCGCCGGGTTGGAAATACTGGAGTCCGGCTATTTTTTCACGGGACTGGCCGCCGTCCGCTTCATGCAAAAAGTATCGGAACGACCGCAAGGCCACGCCGGGGATTTCTCGGGCGTGGCGCTGTGGAAATACGGCCGCGCGGCGGCTGCGCTGGCCGCGAAACTGCTGATACTGGAATTTATGCTGACCGGTTTTTTAAGACGGGCCGGAGTCGCCTGCCCCGGCCTGTCGGCCTATGCGATATGCAAAAAACAGCTCTTGTAATACCCGCGCACAACGAGGAAAACCGGCTGGATTTAAACGCCTGCCTTCAGCTGCTGGCGGATAATCCCGGCCTGGTTCTCTGCTTTGTAAACGACGCCTCCGACGACGGCACCGAAAAAATGCTGCGCCGGTTCACCGAAAGTGCGCGGGGCCGCGCGTATTTAATCAGCCTTGCGCGCAACGAAGGCAAAGCGCAGGCCGTGCGGGCGGGAATGAACTTCATGCTGAAAGAAATGCCGGACTGCGGCTGGCTGGGATTCTGGGACGCCGACTTTTCCACTCCCGCCGCCGACATGCCGTTATTCCGCGCCGCCATGAACTCCTGTCCTGACCGGACAGCGGTCATAATGGGAAGCCGGATCCGGCGGCTGGGCTCCTCCATCCGGCGCAATTTCCTGCGCCACCTGCTCGGCCGATGCTTCGCCACGGCCGCCAGCCTTACGCTGGACGCGCCGGTTTACGACACCCAGTGCGGCGCCAAATTTTTTCGTAGAACCGCCGCCGAACCGTTGTTTGCCGAACCGTTCCTGACGCGCTGGCTTTTCGACGTTGAACTGCTGGCCCGCCTGCGCGCGGCCCGCGGCCCGGACGCGCTCGTCAGATCGGCAATGGAACTGCCGCTTGAAAACTGGGAAAGCAAGGCCGGCTCCAAACTCCGGCTTGCCGATTTCATAAGGGCGCCAATCGAGCTTCTCCGAATCCGCCGCAAATACCGCTGACCGCCGCAGCCGCCCGGCTCCGACGGGCCGCGCGTTCGCGCGGGCGCGCGCATATTTATGGTAGAATTTTATATCTATGCATTTGAAACCGCACCTTGTCACCGCACTGCTGCTGTTGCGCCTTGCCGCGCCCGCCGCCGCGCAGGAAGTGGCCGGCCCTGTCCAAAACAGCGGTATGACAGTTGAAAACAATTCAGATGAAACCGAACTGCTGCCGGAGCCGCTGCGCTTTCTGCGGCAGGGCGACAGGCTTACGCGCGAACAGACCTCCTCTCAATACGAAACCGACACCGCCGACCAGTGCAAAAATTCCGGGCTTGACGGCTGCACCGGATTCCGTTACAGCATCGAGGATTACCGCGAAAAAATCGTGGCGCCGCTTTCCAAGCCCACCGTATCCCCGCTGCCGCAGGAACAGCAGAACCTGCTCGACAAGATTTTCGATTATATCGTATTCACGCCCGGCAGCAACGCGCTGATACTGCTGCCGATTGTGGATTCGAGCAAAGACCTTGGCCCCAACATCG
The DNA here is from genome assembly GCA_028700325.1 of Elusimicrobiaceae bacterium. Lineage (NCBI taxonomy): Bacteria > Pseudomonadati > Elusimicrobiota > Elusimicrobia > Elusimicrobiales > Elusimicrobiaceae > Elusimicrobiaceae bacterium. The sequence continues at coordinate 5,417 of JAQVSV010000097.1, forward strand.
GCATAATGCCAATACTGGCCCTGCGCGACAACCAGACAAAAAGCATAACGTCCGTGGTCGCGCCGTCCATCAACTATAACAAATACCTTAAAACGACTCTGGCCTACCGGCAGTATTTTTTCCCCGGCCACAACAACCTTATAGCGACACGGCTGATCTGGTCGGAAGTGGTTAACAGGGACCTGTTTCTGCGTTACTTCAATCCGGAATTTCTCAGCGGCGATTACCGCTTCAACGCCGAACTGCGTTACTGGGTGAACGGCAAAGCCTCGTTTTACGGCATAGGCCCCGGCTCAAAAGAGGGGGACAAAGCCACTTTCGCACTGGACACACTGGGCGAGGAAGCCACGATCGGACTGCCGCTGGTAAATAAATTTTACCTTGAGCTGACGCACTCGTTCTACAGCTACAAGACCTCGCGCGGCCCGCTCGACACAAGCCCCCAGCTGCAGGACAAGTATCCCGACGTATACGCCCAGACTTCCGACAGCAAAAATTTTCTGCGCCACAAGCTGGCGCTGTTTTATGACTCCACCGACCATCCGTTCATACCCAAGCTCGGCGCGTACGCCGGGGTGTCGGCTGCCGCGGGCTTTCAGGGCGTGGGGTCGGATTATTCCTACGTCGTTTACGGCGCGCAGCTGAAACAGTATTACAACTACAGGCAGGAGAACAGATATATCACCGCGCTGAACGCGGTGTTCCAGCAGCAGCTGGGCAACGATCTGCCCTATTACGCCCAGCCGGTTATCGGCGAACGCACGGGCATCCGCGCCTACGGCGACGGCCGGTTTGTCGACCGGGGCAAGCTGGTTTTCAATCTGGAGGAACGTTTCACCATCGCCAGCCTGCCGGTGCTCCAGTTCCTGACCGATATCGAGGTCACCCCGTTCGCCGACTATGGCACTGTTTTCTATGAACCGCACGACGTCACTCTCGATAACATGAAGCTCGGTTACGGCGTGGCGCTGCGCGCGGTTCTGCGGCCTCAGCTTGTCTGCACCGCTGAATTCGCGTTCTCGAAAGAGGGTACGAATATCATAATAAACGTGGACTATCCATTCTGATCCGCCGGGCGGAACAGGCATGTTGTTCAGAAACACGATGCTTTATGGTGAATTGCAAACGCGCGGGGCGTACCAGCAATGATACCGGCTTTGCGCCAGCAAACACGTCGGGAGTTCGTCATGCGATGGAAAACCGGAAAAACTGATTCTTCGCCTGGCGCCGAAGCGGCACGGCCCGGTTCGATATCGGCCAATCGCTTCTGGCATGGTTGCGTTTTGGCTGTCTGCGCCGCGTTTTTTGCGGCATCCGCGCGGGCTGGCGGCGCAGCGGCAATCGCGCCGAATAATCCGGACTTT
>JAQVSV010000098.1 GCA_028700325.1 Elusimicrobiaceae bacterium
TATATTCGGCGGGGTTTACTGTTTCTCCGCCCTGTTCCAGCTCGGAAACAGAAAGCGCGGGATAATGGTTCAGCTGCAGGGTGCTTCCGTCGCAGTAGTGGGTTTCCTCCACAACAGTGCGCTTGACGAACAGCCTGCCCGTGTAATTTTCGGCGGCTTCGCTTACGGAATCAATGAGCGCTTCCAGAAGCCCGTCCCGGGAAGTGTCGAGGTCGGATATTTTCAGGAAAGTTTTTACCGCCGCGAGAGTGGTGATGCTGTATGTTGAGATTGCCATTTGTTCTCCGGTTTCCGTCCGGCGGGAGGAAACGCGCGCTCCCGCCGGACGGGTTTGGTTAAGCGGATTTTTTCGCTTTAAGCTGTGTTACAAGTCCCTGCGTTTCCAGCCTTTGCGCGTCTTCCGGCGAAAGCTGGATAACGGCGCCGGCCTTGTAGCCCATGAATGCCTTGAGAGTTTTTCTCAGCACGAGTTTTGGCATGACGTAGTCTCCTTATTTGAACTTCAGGCAGCTGAACGCCGCGCCGTGCGCGACGTCAATGGACATCGCCTGCGTAAAGCGCAGCCACGTCTGATCCTGCATGAAGGCGGACTGCAGGGCCGAGTTGTCCCAGTCGGACGCGTCCTGCGACACCTTTATTTCCAGCTCCTGCCGCGGCGAGATCAGCATGTAGCGGTTGAACCGGCCGAAGATGGCGGCGGTCAGGTCGCTGTTGTCGCCGAGGTCGGAGGGAATCTGGCTGCAGATGATGTAGGGCGTGTTCCACAGCGTGGCGGGCATGTCGCCCGCGGGCGGCTGCCAGATGTAGCTGCCCTGGGTGTCTTTGAGTTTTATGAGTTTTTTCAGGCCCGTGCGCGAGAGGGCGATAACGCCGTCGCGGGCATAAGCGTCCGACAGCGAGAACACGAGGTCGGCTATATCGTCGAAAGAAACCGACGTGCTCCCCATGCTCACGCTGTTTACGCCGGATGCGTAGAGTATGCCGTTGAACGGATCTCCGGCCACCGTGCTGCCCGCCAGCGCGACGCGTTCGATTTCCAGCGCCATCGCTTCCGCCACGAGTTCGGACAGGAACTCCGTGAGATTGATTGCGCTGTCGCGTATCAGTTCGTCGGTGCATTTAATGACGGCGGCCATCACCTTGGCCACCTGCTCGATCTGCCCGAACGACGGGGCCGTCGCGGTCCGCGCGGCGGATTCAATAGCCCAGCCTACGCTAACATTGCTGATCTGCTTGGGGATCTGGCGTTTCCACGAGCTCATCGGAATCACGTTGGAGTGGCTGATCAGCTCCGAGCTGTCCTGCATGAGCCGCACCACCTGCGCGGAAAACTCCGTCGGCACCAGATAGCCGCCCGCGCTGGAGGTTCCCTCCGCGAGCACGCTTTTGCCTTCGCCGGTAATGGCGAGCCGGTTTTTTGCCGCCAGCAGGAAGTTGCGCATGTTGCCGAACTTGCGGCCGTATTCCGAATTCCAGGGCCGTTCGGGAGTGTTGCGCGCCGACTTTTTAAAACTTTCCGCGCGTTCCATAATGGCGGTTTCGGTGTCGGGCAGCACGGCTTTTCTTTCCGGCGCAATGCGCCGCACGGCATCCTCGGCCAGTTTTTCGGCTTTTTCGCGGGTGATGCAGTCATCGAGCCGTGTGTCCAGCGTTTTGCGCAGCTCGGTGATGGATTGCATTACTTCGTTGTATTCGTTCATGATTGCTCCTTGTTTATGGGCCGCGCGGCGCGGCCCGGATTAGCGGCTAGGGCGCGGTTTTGCAGCGCGGGTGAGCGAGTCGAGTTCTTCTTTGATGCGGGCGAGCCCGGTCCGCAGCGCTTTTTTTAGTGCCTGGGCCAGCGCGTTGGGGTCAGCCGGAACCGCCACCAGCGAGATTTCGAAAATTTCCGCCAGCGTCAGCAGGCTGGGGTTGCTTTCGTCTTCGAAATGGAACCGTCCGGCGATGGATATGCCTCTGGCGTGCCCTTCGGTGTAGACCTCGCGGGCGTGTTTCACGACGGGGCAGTCCGAGCCGGAGAACTCGGCCCGGAAGAACAGCCCGTGACTGTCTTCGTGTATTTCGCGCACGGAACCCGCCACATGATCTATCCTGTTGACGTGATCCACCAGCAGCACTGGATTTTTCACGAACTGCGCCAGCTCGTACACATAGTCGCGCTTTGCGCGGTAGACGGCGGGAATGTCGCCGTAACGGTCCGGCTGGTTTTTCGTATTGGCGTAGCCCTCAATGAAGGTTTTGCCGTTTTCGGCGGTGATTTTCGCGCCCGTTATGGGCAGGATTTTCACGGCCGGGGCGTCCTGCGTGCCCAGTATGCGTGTATGGTTTTGCATGGTTCCTCCGAAATTTGGCCGCGGTTGCCCGCGCCGGGGCGGCAGCCCCGGTGAAAAATCATTGCCGCGCGAAACTTCAGTTAGCGGCAGTGTTTCGGCAGTCCTTTGGCTTTGCGCGGGAACGGCAGGCCCAGCGCCTCGGTTATTTCCTCGCGCGAAAAGCCGATACGGTAATAAGTTTCCGCGGCCTGCGAACGCGCGGTTTCGTCGTCGCGCAGGGCGGATACGCCGGAGAAGTCCGGGTCGAAATAAAGTTTTCCGCCGGGATCGAAATCCGGCAGCAGGAATTCGGTCAGCGTTTCCATTATCCGGGTGGTTTTCGGCATCACGCAGTTCTGCCAGAAAATGCGCTGCTGTTCCTGTGTGTTGTACTGGGGCGCGTATTCGAACAGCCCCACCATTGCGGGAGGCACATGGAAGATGGCCAGCACCGTTTCGCGGTTGAGTTTCATGGCCGCTACGAAGTCCATGTCTTTCTGGGACATACCCGTTGATTGCCACGACAGCCCCCCCTCCAGCAGCGCCACGCGGTGTGCTTTTTCAGGGCCCCGATACTTTTCATTCCAGGCCCGCATGATGCGCTCGCGGGTGGCGGCGTCGAGCTTGCTGTCGGTTGAGAGTATGCCGGAAATCGTGGCGGAGTTTTCAAAAAACGCCCGGTTGTAATTTTCGGCGGCGCACAGCGTGTCCGCGGCGAACCGGGCCGCGGCGAGCGGAGCCAGCCCGTAAAAGAAGTCGAACGGGTTGAAATAGCGGAAGTGGATCACGTCGTCGGCCTTGTAGCAGGCGGTTTTGCCGGACACGCGGTAGCGGTACCCGTCAATCGGCTTCTGCGGGTTTTTCGACGGCACCACCTCGACCAGATGGCTGATCAGCGGAAACAGCTCGCCGGGCCGCCCGTTAACCCGTGCGTCTTTGAGGATGTAGGCGTTGCCGGTCAGCTCGAGCGAGGCGATAATCCATTCCCGCAATTCCCGCCCTGACATGAACGAATTGGGCCTGTACATCAGCTGCATCGCGGGGTGATCGTCCACAATCCGGCCCTTTTCGTTTTTAAGGCAGAATTCCGAACCCGCCACGGCGTTCGCCACGGCGGATACGCAGGCGTAAACCCAGGCCTTGTCGGCGTAGGCGCGCATATAGGGATAGAAGTCGTGGCCTGACGGATCCGGCAGCTTGGGCGGGTTTATTCCCGCTTCCAGCGGCCACGCGCCCGCCGGGGAAAGATAGTTTTTTGCGTACCCCAGCTTCGAGATTTGCTTGTCCAGAAGATTTTGAAACCATTTCATGCGACCTCTCCTTTTTCAGCGTAGTTTGATCAGAATACAGTCACGGCGGGCAGCAGGCTGCCGTTTTTAACGTGCGAATAAACCGCATAGCGCAACGCGTCGAGCGCGTGGTCGTTGAATTTCACCGGTTCGTCCAGAACCTGCCCGTTCAGATCCTTTTTCCAGCGGTAGCTTTTAATTTCCCGGGCGAGATTGACCGATTCTTTCAGTATGTTCAGCCGGAACCGTTTTAACGCGTCAATCCCCAGGCTGACCGATTTCTCCGCCGGGAACACGTTAAACCCCGCAGCGGCTATTTCCTGTATGCGGTCAGGCTCGGCGGAATCGGCGTAAATGCACTGGTGCCGACAGCCGTGCGGGATAAGGCTTTCAAGCGCGGTTATTATTCCGGCGGTGGTGAGCCGGGTTTCATACAGCGCCTCGCGGATGTGGAGTTCCCGGTCCTTGACGCGCACCTCGGTAACGGCGGAAGGATTGTTGAAGCCGAAATCCACGCCCCACACCGTGTCGTCGGCGGTTTCGGGAAACGCGTCAGTGAACGTGTAGTTGGAAAACACGGTGTTGTCCTCGCGGCCCCATTCGCCGAGCGCGTAAACGCGGTAGGCGTTTTCATCCTGTTCCTTGAGGCTTTCCAGAACGGCGATGTAGTCGCTCTGCACAAAAGGGTTGTCGCGGTAGCTGGAGCGGATAACCTCCACCTCCGGCTGCTGCAGCAGTTTGGCGGGGATCCAGCCGGTCGAGTCGGATGGATTCAGCGTCAGGAACATTCTGTTTTTTTCCCCTCTGCCGGTTTTGCCGGAGAGGCGGGTAAGCAGAATGAGATAATCCTCGTAAGTGAATTCGTTTGCCTCTTCAAGCCACAGATAATTGAATTCCGCGCTTTTGATTTTTTCCGGGTCGTCGAGCGAAAAGAACTGCATACGGTTGCCGTTAAGCTCATAATAATGATCGGTTTTGGCGTGCGCGGCGGGGTTGTAAAGTCCGTACTGGCGCAAAAGATCGAGCACGAGCCGTTCTGCGGTCATTTTCAGCGCCGGTCTGGTTTTGCGCGCGACCCCGATGTTTTTATTGCGCTCGTTGCACGCTTTCATGATAAGCAGCTGCGCCACGCTGTGCGATTTTGACGAGCGCGCTCCGCCGATGTTCACCACGGTTTTTTTTGCGGCGTTAAGGTTGCGTTCGAAAACGGGAGTAATGAAAACGCGCGTTATGCTCATTTTGCTCCGGCGGTTTTGCGGGCGGATTTTGGGGCTTCGTAAACGACAACTGGCGGAGTGGCGTCCTGCGGCTGATCGTATTTCGCGTCGTATTTTTCCGGCATCCGGGCGGGCAGCGTGAAGCTGAACAGCCCGGCGGGCTTTCCCTCAAGCGTCCGGTCAATAAGTTCCAGTTCCAGTTTGGTGTTTACCGCGCGGTCGAATTCGCGGCGAAACGCTTCGTCATGCTCAAGGCAATAATAAAGGAGACAGGGTTCAATCCCGCTTTCCTTTATGGCGTGCGCCACTCCGCCGGCGCGCGGCAGGGCCCGGAGGAACGCGGTTTTCGCGCTCTCGCCGGCGGGCCGTACGGAAGAGTCCGGCGCGGCGGGGAGTTCCGCGCCGGACCGGGGCGCCGCGTTCTTGCGGCCATTGTCCGCGCCGGGCCGGGAATACCCCGGAGTTTGCATTGCGCCGGCCCGCGTTGCGGCCTGCATGATGTTTTTGCGGGCGGTTGCGGCGGTTTTTTTATTTTCGGCGGAGTTTTTGCTGTTTATTTTCCGTTTCATGGTCAATTTGCCCCGTTGGCGCGGTGCGGGCCAATAGTTGCGCCGCTTTTTAAATTTCTGAGAACATTGTATCATATATGATACGACTTGTCAATATCCTTTAGATAAGCTGGGGTATGCTGTCAATACAAATACTGATACGACTGATAAAACAGATCTCCGTTCATGCTTCATTCAGTGCGGACATTTAATGACGGCGGTGCAAATTGCTATACTAAAACGGGAGGGCACATGAAATACCTGGCGGCAATATTTCTGGCGGTGCAGTTGTGCGTTCCGTCTGTGGCGGAGGCGCCGGGCGACGCCGGGCGGGAATATCAGGATGCCAAAACCGCGCTTGCAAAAATTCTTGCGTCCGAAGCGAAAGAAAAAACCGGACTGATGGCCCGTATAACCGAGCTGGAAACGCTGGACGCCGACCTCTACCGCGCGGCGGTGAAAGAACCGCACCGGCGCAAAGAACTGTTTCTGCAGATGGCCCGAAACAAGCTGGAGGTTTTGCGCGCCGCGATTCGTATGTATTTTATAGATAACAGCGCCTATCCGCCTGATTTGAAGAAACTGACTCCCAAATATGTGCAGGCGATCCCGGAAGTGGCTGTTATGCCGGGGCCCGCCAGCGGGCGGGTTTATGTGCTGGACAAGGATGTTTACGGCAGGGATTTATATGACGCGGTCGGGCATACAAATGGCGGCTGGCTTTATGTATCCGATAAAAACTCCCCCCGCTGGGGCGATGTGTATATAAATTCCGACCGCATTACAATTGAAGGCAAATACGCATACCAGTATTAGGAGCGTGAATATGACACGGCTGTTCTTTATTGTATTGATTTCACTGCTGGCCGGCTGTACGGGTAATATGAGAACCGCCTCAACTGCGGGGCCCGGTTCCGACGAACTGGCGGCGGAAGCCGAGAATGTCGGCTATTATGTGCCGGTTTTCAGGCAGCTTGAAGCGGAAGAAGGGGATTTTGCCGCGATCGCACGCAAAATCCGGGCGCTTGATTCCGGTATTTTCACGGCGG
>JAQVSV010000099.1 GCA_028700325.1 Elusimicrobiaceae bacterium
CGTGCTGGCCGAAGCGCCGGATTCTTTCGAGGCGCTGCGGCTGCGCGGCGATATTCTGCTTGATAATCTTGATGACTGGAAAGCCGCCGCCGCCGATTATGACAGGGCTGCCGCGCTTAACCCTGACTCGGCCGCCACGCTGGTCAAACGCGGGCAGGCTTATGTCAAAGGCGCGCGGTACGACGGGGCCGTGAAGGATTTTACCGCCGCTATCCTGATGTCGCCGGAAAACGACGGGGCCGTCGCGGGTCTGGGCGGCGCGAGGATGCTCAGGGGCGAATACAAGGAAGCGCTTGAGCAGTACGAGCGCGCCAGCGGTCTGGCTCCAAAAAACGGGGAATATTATTTTATGGCCGGCAACGCCTGCCGTAAATTGAAACGGCTGAAATCGGCGAACAATTATTTTAAGAAAGCCTGCGATCTCGGTTTTAAAACCGCGTGCGGTTTCATAAAGAAATAGCGGTTTGTCCGGGCGGCGGTTTCGGGCGGTTGGCGGAAAAATCTTGCGCGGTAGAGCGGTGTGTTATGCGCTTTTTGAAAAACAGGTTTATCGGGTGTGCCTGCGCGGCGGCGTTCGCGCTGCTGGCGGCCGCCTGCCTCAAGCCGGTGAAAGCGGTTGAGGACAAGGATGACATTGTCGTGTGGGAGCAGGAGGACGCGGCTGTCGCGCCGTTCATTGACTCCGTGTTCGCCGACTTTAAAAAACTGCCCGGCAATGAAAAAGTGGCGGTGACGCGGGTTCACTACCAGAACGAGGATCTGCGCCAGCAGTTTCAGACGGCGTCCATCGCGGAAACCGGGCCTGACCTGATAATGTGCCCGTCGGATTTCGGGGGCGTGTTTTCTGTCGCCGGGTTCATTCTGCCGGTGGACGGGCTGTTCGAGCTCGGCAAATACAATACCGCGGTGCTCGACGCCGTCCGGCTTGACGGGCATACCTGGGGCGTGCCGATTTCCAACGGCAATCACCTGATGCTGATGTACAATAAAAAGTTTCTGCACCGGGCACCGGAGAACACGGACGAAATGCTGGCGTTTTGCGCCACGGCCAAAGCGCGGGGGCTTGATTACTGCATGGCGATGGACATGGGCGAGCCGTTTTGGCTGGTGCCGTGGCTGGGCGGGTTCGGCGGCTGGCCGATTGACGGGCACAGGCCCACGCTTGACACCAAAGCGATGCGCGCCACGATAGATTTCTATCTCGATCTGAAGTTCGGCAAAAAATACGTGCCCGAGGAATGCGATTATAACTGCATTGACGGCATGTTCAAGGAAGGCCGGGTGGCGATGATCGTGAACGGGGACTGGGCTCTGCAGTCCTATCAGGCCAGATTCGGGCAGGATTTCGGAACCGGGAAAATCCCGCGGAATTCCGCCACGGGCCTGTGGCCCGCGCCCATGATCAGCGGCAAATACTTCATGCTCAACGCCGCGCTTGCCGGCAAAAAAGAGAAGCTTGAAAAGATAAAAGAACTGGTGGAATTTTACACCAGCCGCGACAACCAGATCCGGCAGATTGAAGTTTTGAAACGGCTCCCCGCGCTCAAGGCGGCCAACGACGCGCCGCAGATAAAGGCGAACCCCGTGCTGGCGGGCTCGATGGAGCAGATACTGGCCGGCAAGCCGATGCCGCTCGCCACGGAAATGCGCGCCGTGTGGGACGCGATGCGTCCCTACCAGGGCAAGATCATGACCAAAAAGGAAACGCCCCGCTCCGGGCTTGAAAAAATGCAGCTGGACGCGGATTCCAAAATAAAGGAAATGAACCGATGAACCCGCTTCTGGCTTCCATACTGGAAGTTTTGCAGATGGTGCTGTTCGTGGCGTGGACGGCGTTTTTGATGGAGCTGTATCTGTGGTTCCATTTCAAAAAATACAGGGAAAGCTGGTTTGTTCCGGCGATGCTGGCCGGCACGCCGGCTCTGGCATGCCTGCTGGTGCTTTCGGCGGTGGGCAATGCGGTTTCGTTGCGCTCGCTGGCGGTTATCGCGGGAGCGGCGTTTGCCGCCGAAATTCCGCTTCTGTACATGTTCAAGGCTCATGTCAGGGGAAAATGGGCTTTGCCGTTCATGCTGATCCTGCCGGGCTTCGCGGGGCTGGCGCTGCTTATCGCATATCCGCTGGCGTTTGAAATTTATCTGGCGTTTTTCGATTTGAAACTGACGACGCTTAAAACCTGGAGCCAGACCGGCACGCTGCCGTTTGTGGGGCTGCAGTATTTCCGGCAGGTGTTCACGCTGTCGCCGCTTTCGGAAATAACTTTCTGGCAGCTGCTGTGGCGGACGCTTTGGTGGACTTTCATAAACGTGTTTTTTCATGTGCTGGGCGGTTTCGCGCTTGCGCTGCTTCTAAACAACAATATAAAGCTCAAGGGCGTTTACCGCACGCTGCTGATTGTGCCGTGGGCGATGCCGCAGGTGGTGGCGGTGCTGGCGATGCGCGGCGAGTTCCTGCAGAACGGGTTTGTGAATGAAATGCTGCGGCGGCTGGCGGAGTGGTCGCCCCTGCTGGCGGGGCTTGGCCTGGGGCCGGTGCAGTGGCTGAGCAATCATGCGTTTTTGACCTGCACGCTTATCAATGTGTGGCTAGGCATTCCGTTTATGATGGTGGTGATACTGGGCGGCCTGCAGTCCATTCCCTCCTCCTATTACGACGCCGCTTCGATTGACGGCGCTTCGGCCTTTCAGAAATTCCGCAACATTACACTGCCGCTTCTGCGGCCGGTCATCGCGCCGGCGGTCACGCTCGGCACGGTGTGGACTTTCAACAACATCAACGTTATTTACCTTGTCACCGGCCAGGCGGGCGGCACGGAGGATGCCGACATTCTGGTGTCCGCGCTATACAAAGCGGCGTTCACTTTTAACCGCTACAGCTATTCGGCGGCGTTTGCGATCGTCATTTTCATTCTGCTGTTCGCGATTTCGATGTTATGGCTGAAATTTTCCAGGGGCACGGATTCAGTTTATGAATAACGCCATACCATTCAAATACAGTCCCGAATGGGTCCGGTTCAAAACCGCGGTGCAGAAGACGCTGGTGCATGTGGCGCTGGTGTGCGTTTCGATCATGTTCGTGTATCCGCTGATACGGATATTTTCGGTATCGCTCCGGCCTGATGATATCCTGAATTCCGCTTCGCTCGCGCTTGTTCCTGACGGCGCTACGCTGGTTTCCTACGGCAAACTGCTTACGCAGACGCATTTTCTGCGCTGGCTGTGGAATTCGCTGCTGATTACGGGCGTCACTTCGATTATCGGCGTGAGTCTGGCGTCAACGGCGGGCTACGCGTTCTCGCGCTTCAAATTTCCCGGCAACAAGCTGGGCCTTACGGTTCTGCTCAGCACCCAGATGATTCCGGCGGGCATGTTGCTGCTGCCGATGTTTCTGATGATCATGAAGATGGGGCTGGTCAACACCTATCTTGGCATGATAATCGCGTATTCGGTTTCGTCGCTGCCGTTCAGCATCTGGATCCTGAAAGGGTATTACGATACCGTGCCGCGTTCCCTTGAAGAGGCCGCGCTGGTGGACGGCACCACCCAGTTCGGCGCGTTTTACCGGATCGTGCTGCCGCTTTCCACGCCCGCGCTGGCGATCGCGTTTCTGTTTAATTTCACCGCCGCGTGGAACGAATATCTGGTCGCGCGGGTCATTCTGGCCGATTCCAGCCGTTATACCTGGACGCTGGGCCTGTTTGAATTGCAGGGCCAGTTTATCACGCAGTGGGGCATGTTCGCGGCGGGTTCGATACTGGTCACGATTCCGGTGCTGTGCGTGTTTCTCTATTCGTCGAAATGGCTTGTTTCCGGCCTTACTTTAGGCAGTGTGAAAGGATAAAAACATGGCGTCAGTCACTTTTAAAAATACGCAGAAAACCTATGCTGGCGGTGTTACGGTCCTGCACGATATAAGCCTTGAGGTGCAGGATCACGAGTTTCTGGTGCTGGTCGGCCCTTCCGGGTGCGGCAAAAGCACGCTGCTGAGGATGCTGGCCGGTCTGGAGGAAATAACCGGCGGCGAGATTTACATAGGCGACCGGCTGGTCAACCATCTGCCTCCGCGCGACCGGGAAATCGCGATGGTGTTTCAGGATTACGCCCTCTATCCCCACATGACCGTGCGCGAGAATATGAGCTTCGGGCTTAAACTGCGCAAAATGGCGCAGGCCGAAATTGACGCGCGCGTAATGGAGGCCGCCGAAATTCTTCAGATCGTGCCGCTGCTCGAGCGCAGGCCCAAGGCGCTTTCAGGCGGGCAGCGCCAGCGGGTCGCCATAGGCCGCGCGATAGTGCGCAAGCCGAAGGTTTTTCTGTTTGACGAGCCGCTTTCCAACCTCGACGCCAAGCTGCGCGAGGAGATGCGCGTGGAAATCGCGAAGCTGCACAACCGGCTGAACGCGACGATAGTGTATGTGACGCACGACCAGATCGAAGCGATGACGCTCGCTTCCCGCATCGCCGTGATGAACGGCGGGTATATCCAGCAGCTGGGCACTCCGGCGCAGGTGTATTCGCTGCCGGACAATAAATTCGTGGCGGGTTTTATCGGCAGTCCCACAATGAATTTCATTGAAGGGGTTTTGGAAAATGAAAACGGCGAGCTCCGGTTTAAAAACGACGCGATGAACATCCTGCTTCCGTTCGACGTGTCGTTCGGCAACAGGCGCGACGACGAGCGCACTGTCATGCTTGGCGTGCGGCATGAAGGAATTTATACGGAAAAAAAGGAAGGCGGGAATCTGTCCGAAGCGATCAGCGGAAAAGTGGAAGTGGCGGAACTGCTGGGGCATATAAAAAACCTTTATCTTCTATGCGGGCAGGTGCGGATGCTGACTACCGCGCCCGCGTCGTTTGACAAGCGGCCAGGCGACAGCATGTTCGTCTGGCTGGATCTTGATAAAGTCCATCTGTTTGACCGCAAGACGGGCAAACGCATGGGCTAATATGCTATTTTTAGGTAACCTGACCATACGGAGGAAAAAAATGAGCAATGTTTTTGATACTGTGCTGCTGCTGGCGCTGCCCGCGTCCGGCAAATCGGAAGTGCGGCGTTTCCTGGATTTGCAGACCCCGGACGCCTGCAGGAAGGATTTCCATATGGGGCCCACTGTCCAGCTGGATGATTTTCCTTATGTGCACCTAATGCGCCGGGTTGACGACGAGCTGGAAAAACTCGGCCACAGGCGTTTGTTTTTCGCGTCGGGCGCGAAACCGTTTATTGACCCGATAGACTGGGGCACCCTGATAGAGCTGATTAATGAGGATTATGCGGATCTGCACTCCGCCAAAATCGAACAGCCCGCCAGCGCGGCCCGGCACCTGATGGACCGGATCGAACGCGCCGGCAAAAAAGTCGGCGCGCCAGCCCGGCTTGCCGGGCTGGACGAGGCGGTTGCCAAAACAGTCGCCGCCGCTATCGAAGAGGAAGCGGCGCAGCTCCTTAAGGACAAGCATAACGCCTATCAGCCGCTTGAAGGCAAGACGAAAGTTATCGAGTTCGCGCGCGGCGGCGCGCACGGCAGCGCGATGCCGCTTGAAAAACCGTTCGGCTACCAGTATTCGCTGGGTTGTCTGAGCGAGGAAATCCTGAGCCGGTCGGTCATTCTGTACATCTGGGTTACGCCGGAGGAAAGCCGCCGCAAAAATCAGGCCCGGTCAAATCCCGCCGATCCGGGCTCAATCCTGCACCACGGCGTGCCTATCGAAGTGATGATGAACGACTATGGCTGTGACGATATGGACTGGCTGGAGCGCAATACCGCGAAGGCCGGCACCGTTACGGTCAAGGCGCACGGCAAAACTTTCCACCTGCCTATCGCCCGGTTTGACAACAGGGTGGACAAAACCAGCTTCCTGCGCGCTGACCAGAAAGAATGGGATGCTAAAGCGGAAGCCGATGTCCGTTCGGCTATAAAAGCGGCGATGGACAAACTGGCGTCATTCTCCAGCTGAACCATCTTGCGGCGTATGGGGCGGAGAAGGGATACAATCCCTTCTCCGCCTTTCATTGAATTCCGCGCGTAAAACTCCGGTGTCGGCCGGCAATCACAATAATAGCCGGCAGGCCGCAAGCGTAGAGGGGGGTGACGCGCGTGGCCTTGCGTATACCGGGCGAATAATCCGCCGGCGTGTGCCGGGAAGATTCAATCCCGGAAACGTGCCGCGGCGCGCAGGCGGAATTCGGGTTAATAAAATTCCGTGCGGGTTTTAAGGCTTTTCATCCGGGTACCGCTACAGGCCAGAGGTATTACCGTTCCGTGCCGGTTTTAAACCTGACTATTCCGCGCGGCTTGCCGCGACGGGCTTTCTTTTTTGCTGGTTTCATTCCGGTACCGGGTAGTTTTGCCGTGCGGAGGCGGCGG
>JAQVSV010000100.1 GCA_028700325.1 Elusimicrobiaceae bacterium
AACAAGCACCTGTCTGGCTTTGGGCATGCGCGCATACAGCAGGACTTTTTTAAAATTCCGGGGAGATTTTTCCGGTACGGCCTGCGGGCCCGCTTCACTTTCCGCAGGCGGCGGATTGATGGCGGCCTCCGGCTCCGGGCCGGAGATGCCGGCTGCTGCGGACATTTCCGTTATTTCCTCCGCAGGCGTTTTTTCTTCCGGTTGTGGTTCTTCCACGGCTTCCGGTTTCGGCAGATTCCGTGTGTCCGGCGGCGGTTCATCGTTTGCCGGCGCGACTGACAGGATGTCAGGCCCCGGTATCGCGGCGGCCAGCCGCGCGGACAGTTTTCCGGCCGCAGGATTGACCGGCCCGAACATTCCGGCTATTTTCACATAGAGCTGCAATCCGAAAGCCGACAGCAAAACCACGCTTGCCGCTATCGCCGCGCCCCACAGGATTTTGGGCCAGATATTTTTTCGCATTAAATTTTGGAGCGGGCGATGGGAATCGAACCCACGTCTAAAGCTTGGGAAGCTTCCATTCTACCATTGAACTACGCCCGCATTAAGTGTGCCTTCATATTATATTAGAATCGCCGGCCCGGTTCAATAGCCGGTTTTTTTGTACAGCCGCGCGGCCAGCGCGAGCGCCTGTGCCCGGCCGGTCACTTTTCCTTCGGCCTGCGCCAGGCGGATTGCTTCAAGCAGTTTTCCCATAGCCGGGCCGGGCGGCATGCCCAGCCCGGAGATAAGATCGTGCCCTGAAACGAGTTTTTCGGGCAGCACCGCTTTCGGATTTTTAAAAAAAGTGCTGAGCATCAGGTGAATGACCTGCATGTGCCGGAGCGTTTTTTTTACGCCTTTGCCCGGCAAGGCGGCGGGTGCGGCCGGCGCGGGCAGTTCCCGTGTGCGGGGCAAAATTTTCAGTGTTGTTTTCAAAGGTATGTAACTGGCGTAATCGGCCCAGCAGACAAGCAGCAGCGGCACCGCCGCGTCACGCAGCTCGCTGAAAAAGCGGTACACGGCGCGCGGCGTTATCACCTTGTTAAACGACAGGTTCCCCGGGCGCAGATGCTCGCTGATGATTTTCGAGGCAAGGTTTGTTTCCGCGCGTGAAAACCTGAGCGCGCGCATGATTGACTCGGCGCGCCGCGCGCCGCGCGCCTCATGATGGAAAAAACGCAGCCTGCCGCCGATAACTCTGGCCGTTTCGGGCTTTGAGATGTCGTGCAGCAGAGCCACCAGCTGCAGAAGGCCCCGTCCGCCGGCGTGAGCGGCCAGTTCGCCGTGAAAATCGGGAAAAATGTTTTCCAGGTTGTTTTGCAGATGTTCAAGCCGGTCGCATACGGCCAGCGTGTGCGAGAACACTCCGCGTCCGCCGTAATACTGGGGCGCGCAGCCTTTCTGCTTTTCCAGTTCCGGGAAAAGCGCGGTCAGCAGGCGCGCCCGGTCCAGCGCGGCCAGCCGCGCCCTGACCCGGGGCAGCGCCAGCAGGCGCACCAGTTCGTCGCGCACCCGCTCGCCGGAAACCCCGGTTATCAGCGCGTGATGTTCGCGGATCAGGCGCAAGGTTTTTGGCGCGACCGAAAACCCTAATTCGCCGGCGATTCTGTAAGCGCGCAGCAGACGCAGCGGATCCTGTTCGAACACGGTTTTGGATACTGCCGCAATCCGCTTTTTTTCAATATCCTGCAAACCGCCAAAGTTGTCAAGGAGAAACCGTTTTTCCGGTTTCTCAAGAAACACGCCGCCGGGCGCGGGTTCGGCTGCGGTTATGCGGCAGGGCGAGCCGACCGGATAGGCCAGCGCGTTAATGGTGAAGTCGCGCCGGGCCAGGTCAGCGCTTATGCCGCCCTGCAGGGCGGCAATATCTATCTGGCATTGCGGGGTTTTGCCCGAGATCCGCCAGACGGTATTTTCCTCGTCTATGATAAACGCCGTGGTGTGCAGCCGCGCGGCGAGTTTGCGGGCCGCTTCCCGCACACGGGCCCTTTCGAGCGCGATGTCAATGTCGGAGGACGCGCGGCCCAGCAGGGAGTCGCGCACGCATCCGCCCACATAAAATCCGCCGGGGCAGGTTTCCGCTATGAGCTGCGCGAGGTTCGCTGTCTGTTTCATGCTATCGGAGCGGGCGGCCTAAAACCGCGGCGGTTCCGGTCACGAGCTCTCCGGGAACCGGCCGGCACGCCGTCTTTTTGTTTTTCAGCCTGGCGATTTCCGTTTCGCGCAGTTTGCGCTTGAGGATTTTATTGAGCGCGTTTTTTGGCAGTTCGGCCATGAATTCGATTTCTTTCGGACGTTTGTACGGATCGAGATTCTCGCGGATAAAGTTTTTCAGTTCCGCTTTTTCGCATTCCGCGCCCTCTTTAAGCACACAGAACGCCTTGATTGTTTCATCGCCCGATTCGTCCGGTATCCCGATCACCGCCACCTCCGCCAGCGCCGGATGGTTCTGCAGCACCGCTTCCACCTGCGCGGAGAATACTTTCAGGCCCTTGATGATGATCATGTCTTTTATACGGTCACGGATAAAAACGAACCCGTCTTCGTCAACCAGCCCGATGTCGCCGGTCCGCATCCAGCCGTCTGCCGTGAACAGGTCTCTGGACGCCTGCGGATTATTGTGGTAGCCGGCCGTTACGTTCGGCCCCTTCACGCAAATCTCCCCCTCCTGCCCGGCGGGCAGGTGGTTGCCGGCCTCGCCTATAACCGCCACCCGGATGCCGGGCATCGGCCGGCCTACCGAACCGGGCCTGTTTTCTTCCGGCGTATTGACTGAAATAACCGGGCTGGTTTCCGTAAGGCCGTACCCTTCCAGCAGCGGCACCCCTATGGCCTGCCTGAACCGTTCGCCTGTTTCACGCGGAAGCGGGGCGGCGCCGGACACCAGTATCCGCGCCCGCCGGAACGACCAGTACTGCAGATACAGCCGCTTCAGTCCGCTGGCTTCTTTCGCCAGCACCGCAAACAGTTGCGGCACGCCCGTCATGACCGTAACGCCTTCACGGCCCATCAGGCGCAGCCACGGTTTCGGCGGCGTGAGGTGCGAGATAACGACTGTTTTGCAGCCCATCATCAGCGGCAGCAGGGTGGTGCCCAGCCATGAAAAAGTGTGAAACATGGGCAGCAGGCAGAGAAAAACGTCGTCGTCGGTCACGGAGAAAATCGCCTGCGCCGATATCGCGTTGGAAATCATGTTGTAATGGCTGAGTATTACGCCTTTCGGGTTGCCGGTGGTGCCGGAAGTGTAGAGCAGGCAGGAGATGTCGTCGGGCGATGTCTGCTGCTGGTGAGCCTGAGGGGTATGCCCGGCCCTGTTGACCAGTTCCCAGAAGTCCTCCGCCTCGCCGTTTGCCGAGCCGTCAATCGAAAGCAGGAACGGTTTTGTGCCGAGCGTTTGCAGCGTTTTTGTGTAATTGCGCAGGAATTCGCGCTGGGTTATCACGCCCTTGCATTGCGAGTCGGAAAGAATAAATGCCAGTTCCTCCGGCTTGGAAACCATGAAATTTACCGGCACCATGGCCGCGCCCATTTTCGCCGCCGCCATGCCCGTGATGATGAACTCCGCCGAGTTGCGCAGCGCGAGCGCCACCTTGTCGCCTTTTCGTATGCCCAGGTTCCAGAACGCATCCGCCGCACGGTTGACCGCCTGAAGCAGTTCGGTGTATGTCCATTGCCGCTCGGGTTCCACAATTGCGGTTTTTTCCGGCAGCCGCGCCGCGCTGTTCAGCAGTATATTGTAGATGTTGCTGGTATTCCTCATGATATTCGCATATTTTATAAATAACGGGCCGTGATGACAAATTTCAGTGCGCGCGGCGGCTGTGCCCCCCCCGTTGGCGCGGAATGCCGTTTTGGGCGGCAAGCGCGCGGGCTTTTTCAAGCGAATCCGGTTTGCCGATGTCAAGCCAGTCGAAGCGGGAGCAGTCCGCCATGGCGATGGTTTCGCCTGCGGCGGCAAGGCGCAGATAAACATCGTTGATGGAAAAAGCTCCGGTTTCGGACATCAGCCTGAAAATGCGCGGCGAAATGACGTGAATGCCGTTAAAGGCCAGCGTGCGCGCGGTGTCGCGCGGTTTGTCCGGCGCCCAGCGCGTCGCGCCGGGCGCGGAATGCCCGCAGAGGCGGCCGCGTCCGTCGAAAATGAACCGGCGCGTGGAAGGCCTGTCCGCCACGGCAAGTGTTGCCAGCGCGCCGGTGTCATTGTGCCGGCTCAGAAGAAAATTGAGGTCCGTCGTGCTTAAAATATCGGCGTTATGCAGAAAAAAATGTTTGCCGTCGTCAAAAAACCAGCCGGCTTTTTTCAGGCCGCCGCCGGTGTCGAGCAGTTCCGGCTCATGGGAGATTGCCACCCGCAATCCGAAATTGTTTTTGGCGGCCAGATAATCCGTGATTTGTTCCGCGAGATGGTGGGTGTTGATGATGACTTCGGCGACGCCCGCGTTTTTGAGCCGGGCCAGCACAATCTCCAGCATTGTCGCGCCGCCAATATCAATGAGCGGTTTGGGCGTCATGTCGGTCAGCGGACGCAGGCGCGTGCCCGTTCCCGCCGCCAGCACCATGGCTTTCATTATGCGCCGGCTCCGCCGATCACCGCGTGCTCAAGCTCGATTTCAACGCCATACTTTTCGCGCAGCCGCCGCGCCAGCGCCTCGGCGCAGAAAACCGAGCGGTGCCGCCCGCCCGTGCAGCCGAACGAAACGGCCAGGTCGGTGAAATTGCGCCTGCGGTAATTCTCCACGCTCTGTTCCACAAGCGGGAACACATGCTCCAGAAACCGTTTCACATCGGCGTCGCGTTCCATAAATTCCTTCACCTGCGGATCCTGACCGGTCAGCTGCGCGTATTGCGGGTAGCGGCCGGGGTTTGGGAGCGCGCGGCAGTCGAACGTGAACCCGCCGCCGTGGCCTCTCTGGTCAGGCGGCAACCCTTTTTTAAAGGAAAAACTCTGTATCCGCACGGTCAGCCCGGGCGAGGCCGCCCCGAAGTTTCTAAGATACGATGACCCGGCTATCCGTTCAAATACCGCCCTGAGCTCCGGCAGTTCCACCGGCAGTTTCGCTTTCCTCAGCAGATATTCCAGATTGCGGACCGCGTAGGGTATGCTGTGCAGAAAATGAACCTTTTTCTCGTAAAAACCGCGCAGCCCGTATGCGCCCAGCGCCTGCATTATGCGGATATGCACGAACCCGTAATAGTGCAGGCGGAATTTCTCCGGCTCGATTTCAATGAGTTCCGCCGCAGCCTGCAGATATTCGTCAAGCAGCTGCTCGCGCAGCTCATGCGGCAGGTCGGCCTTGCCGTCGAAAAGCAATGACGCCATGTCATACTGCAGCGCGCCCCTGCGCCCGCCCTGATAGTCCACGAACCATGGCTCTGCCGCGTCGCGCACCATGATGTTGCGCGACTGGAAATCACGGTACAGGAAATAATCCCGGTCCGCGCCGAGCAGAAATTGCGTGAAACGGTTGAAATCGTCTTCGAGTTTTTGTTCGTTGAACGGAATTTGCGCCAGCCGGAGAAAATAATATTTGAAATAATTGAGATCCCACATCATTGACTGGCGGTCGAATTCCGCGCGCGGGTGGCAGTATTTGTAATCGAGGGTTTTCCCGGCGGTTATCTGAAACCGCGGCAGCAGTTTTACTGCTTTGCTGTATACGGCGGCCGCTTCCTGCGGGAACGGCGCGCCCGGTTTTCTTAGCCGGGCCAGCAGCTGGAACAGGTTTGTATCGCCGAGATCCTCTTCCAGATAGCAGGACCGGTCGCCGGTTTCCGCGTAAATTTCCGGCACCGGCAGGCCGCACCGCCTGAAATGGCGCGAGAATTCTAGAAACGCGGCGTTTTCCAGCCGGTCGGCATTGCTTACGCCTACGGCGCTGCGCGAACCGTTTTTCAAACGGAACAGCCTGCGGTCAGAACCGTCGCCCGCCAGCGCGACGACGGTGTCCGGCGCGGCTCCAAAAGTCTGCTCGAACAGTTTACGCAGCTGTGTCCGGTTTTCCTTTTGTTCGACAATGTTCATGACGCGTCCACCATTTGCTGCCGTTCAGGGTTACGCTTGCGGCTCACCACTTCACCATTGCCTTGAGGATCGGGCCGTAGTGCATCAGGTACGGCATTGGACTGGCGCGCACATGCGCGGTGTCCTTGTTGCCGTACAGATCTCCGCCTCCGAACGAAAAAGCCACCTGTCCGCCGATATTGTAGCCCAGTCCCAGTGTCAGGTCCGCCACTTTGAGGTTTTTGCTGTACATAAGCCCCATCGTGCAGTCATAATCCACCGTGGCGGCTGTCATGGTCTGCATGGCAACGGGTTTGCCGTTCTCGGCCTGCAGGCGGCGGGCGGTTTCGTCGCTTATTTCCAGTTTTCCGAAGCC
>JAQVSV010000101.1 GCA_028700325.1 Elusimicrobiaceae bacterium
GGGTCTGTCGGAAGTGGAGGAAGACTCGTTCATCGGGTTCGACCTCAACGAAATGCTGAAACTTTACGCCCAGCCGGAATTTTTTTGCGACCCGGTTACAATGACGGTAACCCATGCGGGCACGGAAAAAAAAGTTTTCGTGGTTCAGGTACCCGGCGGAACCGGGTACCCGGCGGTCTGCGCCAATGACGCTCAGGCTGACAACATAAAAGTTCTGGAAAACGGAGCCGTCTACACCAGAAGCAACGACGGAAAATCAGAAAAAGTCACCAGCTTCCTGCAGATGAAAGCCGTGCTCGACCGCGCGACCAGCGACAGGCTGACTACGGAAGAGGCGGAAAAAAATTCCGACGAAAAATCGCTTGAGGAAATTTCCGACTCGGAGTCTTTTTTCAACGTGCACGGCGCGTTCGACAGCTGGTCGTTCTGGGAAATCATCTGCTATCCTGCGCTGTACCAGCCGAAACGGCTTGCCCTGCCCCAGGCCAACCGCCTGTTTGACGACGCGGCCGCCAATCCCGACGGGTTCTGGTTTTTCTCGCCCCACAAATTCGATTCCTTCTCGAAGGGCTCGCAGTTTTTCATGCTCTCGCCCGACAAGCTGGAATGCGGACGCATCTACCAAAGCGGCGTGTTCGCCTGGCGGCGGGCGGTGCCGGAAGATTACGGCGCGACAAAATTCCTGACCGAAGACAAGAAAAAGGCTCTTTCGCTTGAAAACGCGGTTAATCTGATCACTCAGGCGGTTATGTTCGCGGGCGCGTTCTACCAGTCGCTGGGACTGGAATGCGATCTCAATTTCCAGATCTATCTGCGCAAAACCGAAAACCGCCGGCTGGTTTCAAAATCGCCTTTTTATTCCGTGCCGGAAACCGCGGTCTGCCGCGAAGAAACCGCCTCGGTATTGCGGAGGGTGCGGGCCGGCGATCTGGAACTGGTTCGTAAAAATTCCATTGAAGCGGCGCGGGACCTGGTTTCCATGTTTAACTGGCATGACGAGAAGCAGGCGCTTCCGTCCATCATCCGCATATCCGAAGCGATGTGCCGCAAGCAATTGAAGGTCATGCCGAAATGGCTGAAGGAAAACCATTCCTAAGGATTGGTTGAGAGGGAGAACGGAAACACCAGACCGCTTTCCCCGGAAAAACACGGCTCCGCGCTATGGCTATAAAATTCATGCGTTCCGTTCTGCTCGCCGCGGCGATTTCGCTGCCGGCACCGTATGGTTTTGCGCTGCCGCCGGATGAAAACACGCATATTCCGGGCACGATAAACTCTTTTGCCGGCCAGTCTGCGCCTGCGCGCGAAACCAAAGACGTGACCGTAATGGTTTACATGAACGCCCGCAATGAACTGGACAGAGCCGCGGCGCAGGATATACGGGATCTGGCAAAAAACGCATCGGGGCATGCGGCAAACATTGTAGTGGAATTCGGAATTGTCGGAAAGCCGATCACGCGCTCTTATATGACCCCGGCAGGGTTTGAAACCGTTGCGCGCATTCCGACCGGAGATATGGGCGATTACAGGGAGCTGGCAAGTTTCTTAAGCTGGTCTAAAAAAAACTTCCCCGCCAGACAATATCTGCTGGTTATATGGGGCCATGGCAGCGGCTGGACTGACCTCTACCCGGACAAAGCGGCCAGCAAAGGCATTTCTTACGACTACCAGACTTCCAATTACATAAAAACCGCCGAACTGAAAAACATCTTCGCCATCGCCGGACCCGTTGACGTGCTTGTGTTAAACGCCTGCCGCATGCAATCGGCGGAAGTGCTGTTTGAGCTGCGCGACTGCGCCAGATTTGTTGTAGGCTCCCAGCTGAATATTCCGGTAAACAGCGTTAATCTGGCCAGGCTGACAGCCATTGCCGCGACGCCCGGGCTGTCACCAAAACAGCTTGCCGTAAACATCGCAAAAGGCTCCATGCGCGCGTGCGGCGCGCCGCTTTCCTTCTCGGCTATTGACATGGCCGAACTGAAAAAACTGCCGCGCTACCTTGATCCCGTCGTGAGATCTATGGAGCAGGATGTCTATGCCATAAGGACGCTTTATAAAAATTCTTTCCGGGTGGACCCGGCTCAGCAGCCCGGAACGGTGGATTTATACAGCCTGGCCGCCACGCTCGCCGACAGGCCCGCGCCGGCCAACGCAATGGCCTTGCGGGATTATCTTTCAAACCAGGTTATTGCCGCGAATTTCGCGATCGGGACAAAAGCCCGCGGGCTCTCTATTGAATTGCCCTACCCCGAGCATTACAACGCCGCCCGGTATAAAATGAATTATTCCACGCTGGCGCTGGGCAGGGAATCAAACTGGGGGGAGTTCCTCAAAAAAATAGGAAAGGCCCGGTAAGCCGCACCGGCGGCAAAATACAACGCGCGTAAAGGAGCCCATGAAACACATCACGACCGAGACAAAAAACCGAACCGGCATTATCACGCTCAGCAATCCGAAAAAACGCAACGCGCTGAGCAACGAAATGAATACGGAAATCGCGGACGCACTGGCGGGCTTTAAAACGCAGAAACTGCTTACGGTCGTGATACGCGCGGAAAAAAACGCCAGAGTATGGTCAGCCGGCCATGATATAGCGGAACTGCCCTGCAACGGAAAAGATCCTCTCGCCTACAACACCCCGATGGAACAGATGCTCAGAGCCATAGAAGCCTACCCCGGCGTGGTGCTGGCCATGATCCAGGGCAGCGTGTGGGGCGGCGCCTGCGACATGGCCATGACATGCGACATCATCATAGCGGATGAAAATTCCTCGTTCGCCATAACCCCGATCAAAATAGGCCTGCCATACAATCCCTCCGGCATCATCCATTTCCGCAACCGGGTGGGGCTGGGCTTTGCCAAAGACATGTTTTTTACCGCCCGCCCGGTACTCGCGGAACGCGCCTACAAAGCCGGCATAATAAACCATTTCGTGCCCGCGCACGAAATCGAAGAATACACTTTCAGGCTGACGGACGAAATCAACGGCTATTCGCCGCTCGCCATCGGAATAATTAAAGAGCAGATGCGGATCCTGTTCCGGGCAACGCCCGTCAGCCCCGACGCTTTCGAGCAGATAGATCAGCTCCGTCATACCGTTTACTGCAGCGAGGATTATCAGGAAGGTCTTAAGGCCTTTGCAGAAAAACGCAAAGCGGTATTCAAGGGAAAATAACGACACTCACGGAGAAACTGAAATGCTGCAAGAAATAACCCCGCAACTGCAGGAAGAAATAAACGCGCTTCTGCTCAAACTGGTGCGCAGAAGCGTGCCGCTTGAGCATTTCCTTAAACTGGAAGAAGTGGTGCATAACACCCGCTGCAAAACGGAGGGCGAATACATATATTTTTCGTTCAGAAACTCCGAGGGCGACATTGCCATGTCGTTCCGCGGCAGACAGCCGGAAAAAAACTCCGTCAGCATGGGCTTCCTTTTCACCGTGCTGAACTCGCACCTGATGGAATTTGCCGCGGCATTTTCCGGCAAACCGGTAAAACTGCTGCCGGTCCGGCCGCCGGATCTGGCAAAACCGCCCGACAGAAAACACCATGACGAGCTTTCCGGCATAGCCGCGCAGTTCCAGTTCTGCCGCAGGAAATTCGAACAGGCCGCCTCAGATACGGAAAAAGTTCCGCACGCGGCCGAGCTGGCCCGGCTGGAAAAATCAGTCAACCGCGAAACCGTGCGCTTTTACGGGCTTACCAAACGCGAAATCAAATTGCTTAAAGCGGTAATGGAGTATTAGGAATTGCCAGCAAATAAAAAAAACCCCGCACAATGCGGGGTTTTTTTATTGCATTCCACTCACAAAAATCCGGCGCCTTGGCAGGGTTATGAAGTGTATTACCCCGCTAGCGTGGCAAATGCAGCTTGTGGCAGCAGAAACACCCGACGCAAGCCGGGGAGTTGTTTCATCAAAAAGCCGGCGGGCTGGCCCATTCCTGCGCCAGCCGCGCCACTACCTGCGCGGATTTCACCATTGAATCAAGCGACACCCATTCGTACGGCCCGTGGAAATTGCTGCCCCCGGTAAACAGGTTCGGCGTGGGCAGGCCCATGAAAGACAGCCGCGCGCCGTCAGTGCCGCCGCGCACGGGCTTATGGATCGGGGTGACGCCCTCGGCCGCCAGAGCCGCCAGCAGTTTCTCCATCACCTGCGGCGTGCGCGCGATAACTTCCTTCATATTCCGGTAGCTCTGTTTGAAAACAAGCTTGATCTCCGCGCCGGGATATTTGAGCCGTTTTTCGGCCACGATCGCCTCAAGCAGCGCCTCTTTCTCCTGCAGTTTTTTCAGGTCATGGTCGCGCACGATGGCGGAAAGCTCGGCCTTTTCCACGTCGCCCCGGATATCCGTGAACATGATGAACCCCTCGCGGTCTTCCGTCGTTTCCGGCAGCATATGTTCCGGCCACGAGGCCACAATGTCCGCCGCGATCCGCCCGGCGTTATACATCAGATTTTTTGACGAACCCGGATGGTAACTGCGCCCCGTAACGCTGACGGAAGCGGAATCGGCGTTGAAAGTTTCGTCTTCGACGGTGCCTTCTATGTCGCCATCTACGGTGTAGGCGAATTCGGCGCCGAAGCCGGCCACATCGAACAGGTCGGCGCCGCGCCCGATTTCCTCGTCCGGCGTGAAGGCCGCTTTAAGCAAGCCGTGGCGTATGGAAGGATTCTGCGCGAGATATTCAAACGCCGCCAGTATTATAGCCATGCCGGCCTTGTTGTCCGCGCCTAAAAGAGTGCCGCCGGAGGCGGTTATGATATCGTGCCCTTTGCAGCCGGACAGGCCGTGCGCGCCGGCCGAAAGCGTCAGCCCCGCCGCTTCGCTTATTATGATATCGCCGCCCTGATAATTATTGTGGCGGCCGGGAATTACGTTCGCGCCGGAACAGTCGGGCGAGGTGTCCAGATGCGCCAGAAACCCTATCGCCGGCGCGGTTACGCCCGGCGTGGCGGGCAGTTCGCCGGTCACATAGCCGTTTGCGTCCACCGTCACGTTACGCAGACCGATAGCCTTCATTTCCTGCGCGGCTATGCGCCCCAGTTCCAGCTGGCCGGGGGTGGAGGGACAGCTCTCTGCCTTCTCATCGCTGCGGGTGTCAACCCGCACAAACCGTTCGAACCGGGAATAAATCCGTTCCTTGAAATCAAAAGACATCGCATTTCTCCTTTGAAAATTTATACTATAAATATACAAAACTTCAGCGCGAGGTCAACAGAATGCCCAGCTTTACAGAAAACAGCCGCTGTCTATATTATGAAACCACCGGAAGCGGAGCCCCGCTTCTGCTGCTGCACGGGTTCACCGCGGACGGAACCAACTGGCTGCCGGTCAGGGACTGTCTGGCGAAAAATTTCACGCTCATCATACCCGACAACAGGTTCTCCGGAAGAAGCAGCTCCGCAGACGCGCCGGCCACCGCGCGGGAACTGGCGGACGACTCCGCCGCGCTGCTCCGCCATCTTCAGATTGAGAAAACCGTCATAGCCGGCCATTCGATGGGCGGCTACATCGCCCAGGAATTCGCGCTGAATTACCCCGGCATGACCGAAAAACTTATTCTCGAATCAACCGCCGCGCATACCACCGGCCGCAATAACACGCTCTTTGAAAACTTCCACAAACTGCTGGTCCTGCACGGGTATGACAATGTTTTCTGGAACGCGCTTTACGCATGGATACTGCCGCCCGCGCTTTATGACAGGCCGCAGGATATCGAAGCGACGATAAAATTCGCGCGGGAATATCCGCACCTGTCAGACGCGCAGCGGATCGGGCGGCAGGTGGAACTTATGAAAACGTTTGACACGCGGGCCCGGCTGGCGGAACTTTCCGCGCCGGCGCTGGTCATCACAGGCGGGCTGGACATACTTATTCCCGCCGCCGAAGGCCGCGCGCTGGCTGCCGGCATCGCCGGAGCGGAATTCGCGCTGTTTGAAAACGCCAGTCATGTCCCGCATTGCGAAATGCCGGACGTCTTCGCGCAAACCGTAACAGACTTCATTTTAAAAGAAAATTAGCCGGGTAACAGCCATGAAAGAAACCAAACTTTCCGCCATCAAACTCATTAACCGCCGCATTTCCGAATTCAAGGACATTGCCGGTAAAACCGCTTACCACAACCGCCATACCGAAAAATTTCTAATCCTGACCCAGCAGACCGAAAAACTCCTTGAGCGGCTGTTCTCATCAACCGAGGCCAAAACGTTCGCCAAAGCGATTACTTTTCCCGAGGACGGCACG
>JAQVSV010000102.1 GCA_028700325.1 Elusimicrobiaceae bacterium
CGCTGAGGTGCACATCGGAAATCTGCGCTATGCGAACCCCGTCAAGCGCGCGCGGAAGCGATTCCACCGGGATTTCCACATTATGAACGCGCGGAGTATGATATCCGGCGATAATCGCATAACCCGACAAAACGGCTGTTGCGATGATCACGCCCCAGGCGAACCAGGGCCCGGAGTCTAGCCGCCACAGCCGCACGAGCAGCTCGGGAACAAGGCTTGCCGCGATAACGCTCAGCCAGATGAAGATGACGCCCATCCATATATACGCGCCGGTTATAAGAAACCGCGTAAGCGGATTGGAATAGCCGTGCACCAGCCACGCGCATGCGAAAAACGACAGCGCCGCCGCCGTAAAGATCAGCCGCACCCGTCCCGCAGGCAGGTGAAAATGCATGATCAGCCACTGCGCCACCGCCAGATGCATGGAGCAGTAGATGACTGAAAAAACGGTTATAAACGACAGGAGTTTCACAAGGGAATTCACGGGTTATTGGCGGGCGCGGTTTAATGCCGGGTGGTTTTGCCGGCCGGTTTGACCGCGGCGCGCTTTTGCTTTGCCGCAGGCTCGAATTCGCCTATTTTTTTGTTCTTGCGGACGTCGTTCCAGTGGAACACCTTGCCGTTCATGGCGATATAGACGCCTGACGGCAGGGCCTGCGAAAACGACAGCGCGCTTCCAAGATTGAACAGCCCGTCCGAACTGCCGAACTTGTACGGCACCATTGCGCCGGTAAGCACGACGGTTTTGTCGGTAATGGCGGGCCCGAGCAGTTTGGCGGTTTTCTCCATAGTGTCGGTGCCGTGGGTGATCACGATATGCTCTTCGGGACAGGCGAGGCATTCCTGCAGTATCTTCCGGCGATGGCTGTCGGTCATGTCGAGGCTGTCAATCATCATCAGTTCGGTTACCGCAAGCGGCAGCTTGCACCGGCCGGTATTGAGAATTTCGTGTATGTGGGTGGAGCGGAAAAAAAGTTTTCCGTTAAGCTCGTTATACTCTTTATCGAATGTTCCGCCGGTTGCGATTATGCGAATTTTCATAGTGGTTCACAGTGTTTTGCGGCCCCGCGGCGGACCGTACCGGCCCGCCGCGTCAGGCGGCTGGTTTATTTGCGGTTGCGGGAGTAGCTGAAAAAGGCCCTGAAGCCTTTGTAGGTCATATAAATGTCGAACTTGGAGGCCAGTTCGGAGGGCGCGTGCATGGAAAGCAGCGGCACTCCGCAGTCCACCACGTCCATGCCGTAGCGGGCCATGATCGCGGCTATGGTGCCGCCTCCGCCCTGATCCACCTTGCCCAGCTCGCCGGTCTGCCAGGCCACTTTGGCTTCGTCGAAAATATAGCGCACTTCGGCCACGAATTCGGCGTTGGCGTCGTTCGCGCCGGATTTGCCGCGCGCGCCGGTGTATTTCGTCAGGCAGGTGCCGTAATTGACCATGCAGGAATTGCGCTTGTCCGATACGCCGGGAAACATCGGGTCGAACGCGGCGTTTACGTCGGCCGAAAGCAGTTTGGATTTGCGCATGCAGCGTTTTACCGCCAGTTCGCTGTCAGCGCCGGACTGCAGGGCCACCAGTTCCGCCACCATGTTTTCAAAGAAATTCGATTCCATGCCGGTCGCTCCGGCAGAGCCTATTTCCTCCTTGTCGCACATAAGCGCGCAGGCGGTGTATTGCGGCACGGCGGGCAGGTCCAGCAAAGCCTGCAGCGCGGAATAGGCGCAGACCCGGTCGTCATGCCCGTAGCCGAGTATCAGCGCGCGGTCAAACCCCACTTCGCGCGGCGCTCCGGCCGGCACTATTTCCAGCTCCGCCGACAGGAAATCGGCCTCTTTCACACCGTATTCCTTATTAAGGTGTTTCAGCACATATTCCTTCACTTTCTGTTTGGCGTTTTTGTCGGTTACCGGGCGGGACGCCACGATCACGTCCAGATCCTCTCCGCCGATCGCTTCGCCGAGTTTTTTCTGGTTCTGGTGCTGCGCCAGGTGCGGCAGCAGGTCGCTTATGCAAAACACGGGATCGCCCGGCTTGTCGCCGATCGCCACGTTCAGGATCTTGCCGTTTTTCAGCGCGAACACCCCGTACAGCGCCAGCGGGATAGTCACCCACTGGTATTTTTTTATGCCGCCGTAATAGTGCGTGTCGAAATAGGCCAGTTCGCTGTTTTCGTAAAGCGGGTTCTGTTTAAGGTCAAGGCGGGGCGCGTCGGTATGTCCGCCGACGATGTGCATTCCTTCCTCAAGCGGACGCCTGCCGATGACAAGGGCCATGATGGTTTTGCCGGCGCAGGAGGCGTAAATCCTGTCGCCCTGCTTCAGCGCGGTTTTTTTCGCGATCAGGGTTTCAAGGTTTTTGTAGCCGGCATTTTCAACAAGCGCTACGGCCTCGTCGTGCGCGGCGCGTTCGGTTTTGCTTTTTGCGAGAAAATTCATATAGGCGGAGCAGACCGCCTCCATCTGTTTTTCCTCGGCCTGGCCGAGCTTTTCGTAACCGTTTTTGAGTTCGTAACCCAGCGCCGTTTTTTTGCTTTTCTTTTCGGGCATTTTCCCTCCATGGACTATGCTGCCTATAATAATATTAAAGAAAATTTGTAGAATTTGCAAATACGGCGGTCAATGAGGCTTGCATGGATATCGGAATTCTGTACGAGGACAGCGAAATCATAGCGGTTAACAAGCCGGAAGGCCTGCTTACAATTCCGGGGCGCGAGGGCTCGGCGGAGCCGTCGCTGCTTGACTGGCTGGCCCGGCGGGCCGGCGCGAAAATTTTTGTGGTGCACCGGCTCGACCGCCCCGTGAGCGGCGCGGTTGTGTTCGCCCGAAACGAGCTGGCGCACCGCGAACTGTGCCAGGCGTTTGAAGCCCGCACAGTGGAAAAGCATTATCTTGCGCTGGCGCAGGGCCAGTTCGAGAGCTTTTCCGGGACGATAAACAAGCCGCTGCGGGAGTTCGGATCAGGCCGGGTGGGCGTGGATCCAGGCGGCGGAAAGCCGTCGGTGACTTCCTATTTTGTGCTGGAAAAACTGTACGGCTACTCACTGCTTGACATCGAACTTGTCACCGGGCGCAGGCACCAGATCCGGGCGCATTTTTACAGCATCGGGCATCCGCTTGTGGGCGATCCTGAATACGGAGATCCCGAAAAACAGGCGTGTTACCCGCGCCTTATGCTGCACTCCCATACGCTTCGCCTGCCGCGCGCCGGGCGCCGCGCCCTTGAAATAACCGCCCCTGCGCCCGACAGTTTCACCGCGGTGATAAAACAGCTCAAAACCTGCGGTTCTTTATGACGGGCCGGCTTCCGGCCGCGTCCGGTGTCCGGAGCGGCCGCCAGAAGCTTGCCCGGTAACCGGCAGGATCCGCGCCGCGGCGATTTTCAATTTCGCTCGCCTGACCGGTTTGCCGGCAAGGCATAACATTCGCCGTCAGGCCGCAAGCGCGGGAGATGGTTTATTCCACAACAGGCGAGGTGGAGGATTTGCGCGGTATGCGCGTGCGCGCGCGATCCTGCGCGGAAAACGCCGCATCGGGGCTTTGCGGTCCGCCTGAACTTTCGTCTTCAAGCAGATAGGTGTGCGGGTCTTTCAGGCGCGGTTTGTAAGCGTCATCAAGAACGCTGTCCTCAGGCGCGACGACTGCTGCTTTTCGCCGTTTGACAGGCTTGGGCGGCACCATGCTGCCGTGCGCGACCGGTTTTTGCGCGCTGGCCTGCGCGAGCTGTTCGGCGCGTGTCGCGCCGAACCCGACGGAAATGCTGATCCGGTTTGTGTTGCCCAGATCGCCCATCGGCACAAAACAG
The DNA here is from genome assembly GCA_028700325.1 of Elusimicrobiaceae bacterium. Lineage (NCBI taxonomy): Bacteria > Pseudomonadati > Elusimicrobiota > Elusimicrobia > Elusimicrobiales > Elusimicrobiaceae > Elusimicrobiaceae bacterium. Next base: position 3,799 of record JAQVSV010000102.1, read on the forward strand.
TAGTCGAGCGAAAATCTCTTGAGCCGCATGCCCGCGCCTATCGTGAACCCGGGGCCCGCGCTTTCTGCGGTCGAGGTTCTGTACCCGAGCCGCAGCGAATACCGGTCAGAGGGGACCAGCACGCCGTATGCCGAGTATTCCAGCGCGGCGCGGATTATCGGCACGGTATCGGACGGTTTGTCCGCTTCTCCCAGCAAAGTGAAGTTTTCGCCCGCTTTCACCGACAGGCCGGCCTTGTAAGTGAGCGGGAGCGGAGATTCCTGCTCGTAAAGTTTCAGCTCGCTGCCGAAATTTGAAACCGCCAGGCCCAGCGCGACCGCTTCATAGCGAACAAGCAGGCCCGCGTCGCCCGCGAACGCGGTGGCGTTGCGGTCGTCCATTGACTGGCGGATGGTTTTAAAGGATGCGCCCGCGAAAATATTTTCATGGAACCGGTTGGCCACGCCAAGTGAAAATACCCCGTCGGCCGAGTTGAACGACGAGCCAAGCGGGTTGCCGCTGGCGTCGGTTTTAGGCACGTCGGGCGTGTGCAGGTAGTTGATGCCCGCGCCGAATGTCAGGGTTTTTTTGTGAGGATGCGCGTAGCTCAGCGACTCCAGCTGCACGCCGGACAGCCAGCCCGTATGCGTGAAAGACAGCTGTTTGTAGTCCGCCGCGGCGATCAGCGCGGGATTGTAATTTATGAGCGCGGGGCTGTCGTCCGTTAATGCGGTCACCGCTCCGGCCAGCGCGGCTTCCCGCGCCGAGGGGTCAATCTTTAAAAACGACGCGGCGGTAGTGCCCGCCCCGCCCGCTTTTGCGGACGGAGCCAGCAATCCCATGCAGCAGATAGCCGCCAATAGCCGTTTCATAAGTTTTACCAGAACACTCCCGGCCTGCCCGTTTTGGTCTCGCCGTCCGCCTTGATGAGGTAAAGATACATCCCGCTGGCCACTTTCTCGCCCGAGGAGTTGCGCCCGTCCCATTCCGCTTTGCGGTTGGAGCCCTGCATGGTGATGCCGTCATTGCTGGTCATAGTGCGCAGCAGCGTGCCGTCCATGGTATAGATGCGCACGGCAAGGTCGGCGGTGTCGGGCAGCATGGCTATCGTCACTTTCGGCGTGTTCTTGAAATAGCACGGCTGCGGATAGACCAGTATGGCCGAAAGATCCACACTCAGTTTTGCCGTTGACAGCAGGCTGTATATGGAAAAGTGGTCAACCCAGGCGGTTACGAGCCGGTTGGCGGTGTCAGGCGCCGAGCCCGGAACTTCCGTCCAGCCGGCGCCTGTGTCGAGATAATAAATCTTCAGGTCCGCCGGTTTTATAAGCGTGCCGTCAAGATAGCCGTCGCTGTTGGAGTCGGGATAGGGTATGGAAATCTTTACCGGCGCGGCGAAAACCGTGAGCGTTGTGTTTGTGGAGGTTGTCGCCGTGAATTTGCGCGCGCAGTTCGCGGTTGTAATCGGGTCCACTCCGCCGGCCACTTTCAGCTTGTTGTTCGCCGCGACGATATCCGCCAGCGCGGGCGACGGCGTTTCCACCGTTATCGTGACGGTCGAAATGATGCTGCCGGCGGGCACGTAAACCGCCGTGTCGTCCGAATTGACGACAGTGCCGCCAGTATCGCTTGAAATGGCCGTGTCCACCGTGAACGCGGTTGTGCCGAGCAGAACGGCGGACGAGTTGCCCGCCCTGTCGCTGACCGAGTAAACGAAATGGCCCGTGCCGGTGCTGTCATACGACTCGATGAAAACATTTCCCGCATAGGCGCCGCCGGAGCCGGTCAGCGTGACTGTTTTCGTGGCGCCTTCCGCGACATAATATTGAAGCGCCGGCGCGGCGTTTTCACCGCTTGTGTCGGCTATCGTGAGCGTGAGCGCGAAGCTGCCGCTTCCGAGTGCTTCGGTTTCCGCCATCGCCAGCGTGGACACGGGCGCCGCCGTGTCAATTCTGAACAGGGCGTTCTGCGCGGTGGACAGATTGCCCGCGTTGTCTATGGCGGCTATGTGAAAATACCAGGTGTCGTCCGCGAAAACCGCGCTGGTGCTGTAGGCGGTCGTGAAAACGCCGCTCAGTTTCAGCGCCGAGGCGGTGACGGAGGCGGTATGGTCAAACCCGATATAAAAACCTTTCAGGCCGGACAGGCCGGTGTCGCTTCCCGTCCAGGTGAACGACGCGCGCGATACCGTGCTCCATGCGCCGGCCAGCCCGTGGCTCGGCGAGGCGAGCGCGGACACCGCGGGCGCGAAGGTGTCGTTGACATAAACCGAAATATCCTGCGAAGGCTCGCTTTCCAGTTCGTTGGGGCCCGTGTCAACTGCGGTCACGCGGAAAAACGTGACCACATCGTCCGCCAGATAGGCAATGGCATAGGAAGTGTCTGTCGCTGTCGCGAGAAGGTAGCCGTTATCCCAGGTTGCGGCGGGGGTCGTGTCGGCGTAGATGCGGTAGTAACT
>JAQVSV010000103.1 GCA_028700325.1 Elusimicrobiaceae bacterium
CAGGAAACCGGCTGAAGTATATTTCGGCGAAGCGGCGCGGACGGAAAAAAGAAGCGAAGCATGTAGGATGAATTTTATCACCTTAGCAAGAGCCTGATATTGGTCTAGACAAACCCGACCACTATAATCAATAGCCGACTTCGAGGCTTCTTCTCCTGCTGCGTACACAAGACCCGTGCACAGGCAGATCGTAAGTTCAAGAACCCTTGTGATCCGATTTTTCATATGTTCTCCTTAATATATATCAGGCGTGCGGATAAATCTGCGAGGCTGATGCCTGATTCTGATAATTATAGCTATTGAGCGGATTTGCAACAAGTGCCATTTGTCCTATGCGGGAACAGAACCAACAGTCCACGGCTGTCCCGGGAAAGTTTCAGCGGAACGGGGTGTGTTCACAAAAGACTGTGCGCTAATATGCACACACGAAAGGAGGCATGATAAAGGGCGGCAATTCAAATGGCGCGCAGAACGTGAAGCGGACAAGCCCTGTCCGGACGGTGAAATTCAGAATTTCGCGAACGCTTCCACGGCCAGTTTGTTGGGGGACGGCGTGCCGTTATCGTAAATGGAGCCGGGCGCGAATTTTGCGTAAGAAAGGCTCAGGTTCAGTGTCTGCCCGATTGGATAATTGAATTTAAGGTCCAGTTCCGAACCGAGCATTTTACAGTCATTGTTTGCGTTGCGGTCGGCTTCATAGGAAAAATAATCCAGCGAGATGTAAATGTTATGGTAGGCCGGCAGCGTTATTCCCAGATTAACCACCTGAATCCCGCTAACCCCGCCGGGCAGCCCGGTTTTTGTAGAGGAGTTCCCCCCGAACGCATCGTACAGCGTGGCGGCGAACAGCTCTCCGTAGCCGGAGCGTTCGAGCCCGTTATAACGGTGCCCGTAATCGGGAAAAAACGCTTCGTCGGTGTTTTCTGTTGAATATTTATCGCCGGATCCGTGTCCGTAGGTTAGCCGGGCTTCGCCGGTTCCGAACCGTCCGAACGGCTGAACCCATTTCCCGGAAAGAAAAAATGCGCTGCCGTTATAATTAATAGTGCCGGTTCCGTCGGTTTTATTGGCCGAGCCGCTTTGCAGCACTCCTTCTCCGCAGAACGACAGGAACCCGTATTTAAGAGTATAGCTCAGCCCGGTAAACTGGAGTGTCCGTGCGCTTACCGCGGTGCCGCTGGCGGCGGTGGCGGAATTCTTGTCAAAATCGAAATAGCTGTACAGTTCCCATACGCCTTCGCCCGGAATGGTCATGTTCAGGCCTGCGAGATTCACGCTTTTGGACACACTGTCATCCGCTTTGGGCTGCAGCGCGAAAAACTGCAGGTCAAACTCGTTGAATATTTTTTCGCGTTTAAGGGTGAATCCGGTCAGGCCGAGGTGGTCATCGTCCAGCGTCAGGCCCGACGCCAGCATAAACGGCATCCGCCCGGCCTGCATGGCAAGGTTCCAGTCAAACAGCCTGTTGACTTTCATATAGGCGTTTTCAATATACGGCATCATGCTGGCGCCGGGGTAGCGGCTTGCGATGGAACCGTACGGCGCGGCAAGCGCTGCTGTCGAACCGGATACTCCGTAAGCCCGCAGCCGCAGATTCACGTCCATGGTCATTTCGCCCGACTGCATGGGGCGCAGATCCTTTACGCCGATGCCAAGCGCCGCCGTCTGAAGATAGAAAAAATCCTTCGTCGGGTCAGACGTGGCGAAATTAAGGTTGTTGAAGCTGACGCTTTTTAGCCCCACTTCCGAGGTCAGATCCAGTTTGGCGGCAAAAACGGTTCCCCCCCCGCATAAGAGCGCGGCGGCGAAACCCAGTATGGACAATGAACGCGAACGTGGCATCTACGGTTTTATTTTATCAAATTACGGTTGTGATCATGTGAAAAGTTATTGGTTTTGCCTGCGCCGCACCGGGTTCCTGAAAAAAAGAGCCCCCCGCTTTGCGGCGGGGGGCTCAAAGTTAAACTACCCGGCTTGATGATTAGAAGCGGACGGAAACGTAGCTTCCAATCTTGAAGATCGGGTTGGTGTTGGCGACCTGCGATTTTACAAGTCCGCCGACATCGAAGCGGGCGGCATACATGCCCACGTCAACATTGGAGGCGTACGCATAATTCGCGGTCAGGTCAAGTTCGCTGCCGATATTGCGCTGGCCGTTGAAGGTCGCGGCAACGTTGTTGGCCCAGAAGTTGTACCAGTCGGCGATGACGGAGAATTTCTCGGTCGCGTCAATGTCCAGTCCGATATTCCACACCTGGCGGTTGCTTACGCTGTTGGTGTTGGCGAACGGGGCAAGGGCGGCTACACCGGAGAACAGGTTGCCGTTGGATTTGCCGTAGATGTAACCGGGCTGGTAGTTCGGGTTGATCGCTTTGAAGTTTTTGTCAATGGAACCGGTCGAGGTGTCGCCGGAACCGTAGGCAAAACCCAGGCGGGGGGTCAGGCCGATGCTGTTGATCTTGGCGTTGTAGGCCAGATCAGCTTTGGCGGCGACGCCCTTGTAGGACTGTCCGCCGGCGGCCACATCGGCGTAACCGACGTTGCCGGCCAGTTCGACTGCCCAGCTCAGGTCGGACGCTTTGCCGTGGGTGTTGACATCAAAGATCCACAGGTTTTCGCCGTTGGCCTGATAGGTGCTGTTGCCAACGCGTTTATTGTAGGCGAAAATACCGAGATCCATGTCGCTGGTGAGTTTCGCGACGTTCTTGAACGCCCAGAAGTTATGGGCATCATCAAGTTGCGTGAGGGTGCCGGCATTGGTCTTGGCGTAGGTCACTTCGGCCCAGTTGTCCATACCGAACACGGTGTACTGGCGCACGAAGCTTGCCAGGTCAACCGAGCTGGTCGGCAGGCCTTCCACCATATGCTCGTTGCCGTAGTAAACAATGATGTCGCCTTCATTACCGTAGAAGGAGCGGCCGATTTTGGCTTTGAAACCAAAAAGGTCGTCTAACACGATGTTGGCTTCCTGAACAAGTACCGTTGTCTGGATGGTGTTGAGGTCCTGTGCGGCTTGGCCCCAATATCTGTCGTTTTTGACGGCGGTGATATTGGCGTGCAGGTCGTCCAGCATATCCCAGGTCGCGCCGAAAGTCAGGCGGTTCATGGTGTTGCGATAGTTATCGTCAGTGCTGGTTTGGGCGTCGGTAACGTTCTGAGTCATAACGCCGTATACTTCCAATTCTCCCTTCGTTTGAAGGTTTTTGAATATTTCAGCCTTGGCGGGAACCGCTGATATGACTACTGCGGCAGCCAGAGCCAATCCTAACAGTTTCTTCATGTACTTGCTTCCTCCTATAGGATGATCCTTGCGGGATCTAAGTACTCTATCTGTTTTTGCCCCGTATCGTGGGGCTTTCGTTTAGTCTGTTCCGGGGACCGTCTGTCGAGGCAATCCCCGCCACTCGCTAAAATCGTAACAAAAACGCACGGTGATGTCAACGTTATAATATAGCTATTACTGGTTATTGTTTTGCGGAGGGATTGACGCTGCGGCCGTTTGCGCCATGCCGCTCAGCGCGCCCAGGCGCGATTTGGCTTTTGCGGCCCAGGCTGTGTCGGTGAAGTGGGTGGTCAGCTTTTCATAAGTTTTCCGAGCGGCTTCTTTTTTGCCGGACAACTCCTGCATCTGAGCCGTGAACAGATGAGCCTGCGGAATCAGGTAGCTGTCAGGGTAGGTTGCGACAAGGCGTTGCGCCGCGGCGATCGCCTCGTCGTATTTTTTTTGCGCGGCAAGCGATACCGCTTGCCCGTTGACCGCGAACGGAGCGGTTTTGGGATTGCCGACCGCCTCTGCCGCTTTAAAAGATTTTACCGCTTCGTCATAATTGCCGGTTTTGAAAAGCACATCGCCTTTGTCCAGCGCGGCATAATCCGCTGCCGGGGTGCCGGGAAATGTTTTGCCCACTTCATCAAGCATTTTTATGCCCTGTTCCGGCGCGCGGTAGGCTGTCTGCTCGGCTTTGAACAGCTCTTCCCACGCAAACTCGCGTTTTTCCTGCGCGCGGTTGTTAAGGTATGCCGTAAAGAGAATGGCCACTATCGCGGCTCCGCCTAGCCCGGCCGCCAGTTCGCGGTTATGCCTGAGCCAGTGCAGGAACCGATCAGTTTTACCGGCCAGATAGTTTTTTTTAAGTTCTTCTTTGACCCAGTGTTTTGACATAGCTTTGAATTCTGTCCCGTTAAATTTAGTACGCCCCCGGACGGACTCGAACCGCCAACCCTCTCCTTAGGACGGAGCAGCTCTATCCATTTGAGCTACGGAGGCTTTATTCCCGCCGCCAATGGCACCCTTATGCAGCCATTAGCCGCCTGTACATTCTATCCTATATATATACGCAAAGCAATGCGGCGTCAGTATTTCAGCAGGCTAAACACTTCCATGCCCGGCAGTTTTTTCCGTCCGCCCAGAAATTCAAGCTCTATAAGACACGCCTTCGCCGTGACCTGCGCGCCAAGTTTTTTCGCCAGCCGCCGGCCTGCCGAAGCGGTTCCGCCGGTTGCCAGCACGTCATCCACCAGCAGCACTTTGTCGGCCGGGCACAGCGCGTCCCGGTGCATTTCAAGGGTATCGGTGCCGTATTCAAGGCTGTAGGTTTCGGCTATGGTTTCATGCGGCAGTTTGCCTTTTTTGCGGACCGGCACGATCCCCGCGCCCAGTTTCAGCGCGATTACCGGCGCGAACAGGAAGCCCCGCGCTTCCATGCCCACCACTTTTGTTATTCCGGCGTTTTTAAAATGATCCGCGAACAGATCCATGGTTTCGCTGAAAAGCGCGCCGTCGCTCAGTATCGGGGTGATGTCTTTAAAACTCACGCCCGGTTTCGGAAAGTTTTCCACTACTCGGATTGCGGCGGCAAGTTTTTCGATGGTGTTCATTTCGTTCCCTTTGACTTTTTTTGCTGGCGCTGCAGATGCTGCGCCGCCTGTTTTTTCAATTTGCGCAGCGGGTTGTTAACGGTCGGCGCGCCCAGGATGTCGGTGTGGTGTTTCGAGTCGAACTGGCCGATGTGCAGGTTTGGCGTCGAAGCGCGCAATTCGTTGATTTCGATGATACCCATGCGCTGCGCCACTTTCCTGAGCCGCAGTACGGCGCGTTCCTCAATCTGGCGCACGCGCTCGCGCGAAAGCTTGAGCGTCTGCCCGATTTCCTCCAGCGTCATCGGTTTCTGGCCGGACAGCCCGTACCGGTATTCAAGAATTGACTTTTCGCGCTCGCCTATCATCTCCAGCGCCTTGTTGAAATCTTCGTGCATCCTGAGCAGCCCCAGCACTTCATCCGGCGAGCCGCTCTGCGTGTCCACAATGGTGTCTTCCAGCGTGAGCGAATCCTCGTCGCCGCTTAGTGGCGAGCCGAGCGATCCTATGCCTTTTGCCGCTTCCGACGCTTCCATTACCGCTTTTATCTGCCGAGCCGACCACTGCATTTCGTTCGCCATTTCCGACAGAGTCGGGTCGCGGCCCAGCTGCCCGTGCAGAATGTCCCACTGCTTCAGCCACTGGCGCAGGCTTTCCCACGCATGCGGCGGAATGCGGATGGTGCCGGTCTGCTCCTCGACCGCGCGGCGGATATACTGCTCGATCCAGTAAGTGGCGTAGGTGGAGAATCGGTAGCCTTTCTGCGGATCGAATTTGTCAATCGCGTGCAGGAGCCCGAGATTGCCTTCCTCGATCAGGTCCATCAGTTCCGTTCCGGGCCGATAGTATTTTTTCGCGGTCGGGATGACAAGGCGCAGGTTCAGCTCCATGATGCGTTTTTTCGCCCGCCGGTCTCCGCGTTTGGCCCGTTTCCACAGTTCGTACATTTCTTCGCGGCTGGCTTCCTTGACCACTTCGTGCATGCTTTTGAAATACTGGGAAACAGAATCGGTGCCTTCCGTCATAGTTTAACCTCTTAAAGTTTGAACTTTATCTGAAAGTCGGTCTCGTTTGCCACCGCCGGCAGTTCGGTGTTCACCAGCTCGCGCACGCAGGCCAGCGGATATCCCGTGCGCAGTTCTTCCATGAAGCGCAATAAGGTTTCCGGGGCGCCCTGCACTTCCCCCTCCACCGCGTCGCCGGGCAG
>JAQVSV010000104.1 GCA_028700325.1 Elusimicrobiaceae bacterium
TCGGCCCTACGATCTGGAAACGGAAATACGGGTTCACCGAATACAAAATCAACAGTATTCCGCTGGGCGGCTATGTAAAGCCGGCCGGCGAGGACGTGGCCGGTTCGGCCGACAAGCCGTGGGAATATTTCGCTAAACCGTGGTACAGCCGGATTATAGTGGTGGTTTCCGGCCCGCTCATGAACTATGTGCTGGCATTCGTGCTGTTTACGGGGCTGGTGTTTTTTGTCGGCGAGCCGGATTATTCCATGAAGCCCGTGCTAGGCGAGGTCATGGCGAGCTATCCGGCGGAAGCGGCGGGCCTTAAAGCGGGCGACACGATATTGCGGGTGTCCACCATCACCGTCGCCTCGTGGACTGATTTTTCTACTGCAATCCATAGCCGTCCGCAGCAGCCCACCGAGATAGTCTATTCCCGCGGCGGGGTTGAGGCGTCCGCGACGGTCGTTCCCCGGCTGGACGAGAAAACGAAGTTCGGGCTGGTCGGCGTGACGCCGCAGGTGGTGTATACGCCGGTGAGTTTTGCCAGCGCGGTCGGCACGGGCGCCCGGCAATGCTGGTTCTGGACTTATTATACGGTAAAAACGCTTGCGGAAGAAATTTACAACCGCAGGAAGCCTGATGTGGCCGGTCCGGTCGGCATTGTGCAGATCGTGAGCAAAGCGGCGCACAGCGGCATGGAAAATTTCATATCGCTTATCGCGCTGCTGTCGGTGGCGATCGGGCTGTTTAACCTGTTCCCGATTCCGATGCTCGACGGGGGCACGATAGTCCTTTTCCTGTGGGAAGGCATCAGCCGCCGCAAAATCACCGAAAAGCTGCTGGAGCGCGTCAACTCGGTCGGCATGGTGCTGTTGGTTTGTCTTCTGGTGTTCGCCACTTACAGCGATATAGCGCGCATCCGCAAGTCGCGGCTGGAGAAAGCCGCCGCCGAAAAAGCCAAAGCCGAACAGGCCGCTCCCGCCGCGCCGGCCGCGGTTGCCGCTCCGCCCGCCGGACAGGCGGCTGCGGCGCGATAGCCATGTTTACCAGAGCGCGGACCCGCACGGTCGGCATCGGGCCGTTTAAGGTGGGCGGCGGCAACCTCGTGCGCGTGCAGTCAATGTGCAACACCGACACGCGCGACACCGAAGCGACGGTGGCCCAGATCAGGCGGCTGGAAAACGCCGGCTGCGAAATCATCCGCGTAGCCGTGCCTGACATGGCGGCGGCGCAGGCGCTCGGCGTCATAAAAAAACGGATTTCGATTCCGCTCGTGGCGGATATACATTTTGACTGGCGGCTCGCGCTTGAGGCCGTGCGGCAGGGTGTGGCGAAAATCCGCATCAATCCCGGCAATATCGGCGACAGGGGCCGCGTGCGCGAGGTGGCGCTCGCCTGCTCCGGTTCGGGCGTTCCCATCCGTATCGGCGTGAACGCGGGTTCATTGAAGGCGCTGCGGATGGTGGAAGGCAAACCGGCGTGGTCACCCGAAAAATGGGCCGAAATCATGGTGGAGGAGGCGTTAAGCGAAGCCGCCGAACTGGAAGCCTGCGGGTTTCACGATATACTGGTTTCGCTCAAAGCCGACGACGTGGAACGCACGCTTATGGCCTGCCGGCTGTTCGCGCGGAAAAGCGATATCCCGCAGCATATCGGCGTGACCGAGGCGGGCAGTTTTCTGCCGGGCGTGGTGAAGTCGTCAATGGCGTTAGGCTCGCTGCTGGGCGAGGGGCTGGGCGATACCGTGCGTGTTTCGCTTACCGAGGATCCGGTTTTGCAGGTTCGCACCGCTTACGAGATTTTGAAAGGGCTGGGCCTGCGCTGTTACGGCCCCGACATAATATCCTGCCCCACCTGCGGCCGCTGCCAGGTGGACGTGCACGGCACGGTTAGCGAGCTCGAGAGCCGGATTTACGGCGATCCCGCGCTCCGTCATAAAGCGGAAGGTCTCAAGATCGCGGTCATGGGGTGTGTGGTGAACGGGCCGGGCGAGGCCCGGTCGGCTGATTTCGGGATAGCGGGCGGCAAAAACGTCGGAGTGTGGATAGAGAACGGCAGGCCCGGCCGCCAGATTCCCTGCGGGCGCTGGATCGCCGAACTGATCGAAAAAATACAATCGCTTTAGACCGGCTGTTTTAGGAGATTGCAACATGAAACTGAGTCAATATTTTCTGCCTACACTGCGGGAAGCTCCGCAGGACGCGGATACCGTTTCCGCCGCGCTTATGCTGCGGGCCGGGCTGATCCGCAAGCTCGCCAGCGGGATTTACGAGTGGCTGCCCGCCGGCATGCGTACCCTCAAGAAGGTCGAGCAGATCGTGCGCGAGGAAATGAACCGCGCCGGCGGGCAGGAAGTATGGCTGCCCGTCATTCAGCCCAAAGAGCTTTGGGTGGAAACCGCGCGCTGGAACGTGTACGGCAAGGAACTGCTCAGGATAACCGACCGCAAGGACGCGGAATTCTGCTTCGCCCCCACCGCCGAGGAAGTGATCACCGCTATGGTCCGCGGCGACGTGCGCAGCTACCGCCAGCTGCCGCTGGTGCTTTACCAGTTCGGCGAGAAGTTCCGCGACGAAATACGCCCCAGGTTCGGCGTGATGCGCGCGCGCGAATTTTATATGAAGGACGCCTATTCCTTTCACGCCACCGAAGAAAGCGCGAACGAAATTTACGGTAAAATGTTCGAGGCGTATAACAGCATCTGCAAGCGGTGCGGGTTTGATTATGCGCCGGTGGAGGCCGATTCTGGCGCGATCGGCGGGAATTTTTCGCACGAATTCATGGTGATAGCGGAAACCGGCGAAAACGCCATCGCCTACTGCGCCTGCGGTTACGCAGCCAATACCGAAAAAGCCGAAGTGGCCGCGCCTTCCGAGGCCGCGCCGGAAGGCGAACCCAAACCGCTGAAAGACCTGGACACTCCGGGCGTGACCACCATCGGGGAAGTTGCGGAATTTCTTAAAGCCAAGCCGAAAAAATTCATCAAGGCGCTGCTTTACCTTGCCGACGGAGAACCGGTAATGGTGCTTATGCGCGGAGATCACCAGTTAAACGAGTTCAAGCTGGTCAGGACGCTGAAATGCGCGGCGCTTGAAAAGGCGCCGGAAACGGTTTATCAGGCTGTCGCGGGCTGCGCGGTGGGGTTTGCCGGGCCGGTGGATATCCGCGCGCGGTTTACTCCCGCTGACGGCGCAAAAACTCCGCTCAAATTATTAATAGCCGACAATCATGTCAAAACCATGATCAATGGCATCGCCGGAGCGAACGCGACGGATAAGCATACCGTGAACGTAAATCCCGGCCGGGATTTCGAGCCGGACGGGTATTACGACCTGAAAGAGGCCGCCGAAAACGATCCCTGCCCGAAATGCGGCGCTCCGCTCAAACTTAAGCGCGGCATCGAAGTGGGTCATACCTTTAAACTGGGAACCCGCTATTCCGCGCCGATGAAATGCGAATTTGTGGATGAAAACCAGCAGTCCCGGCCCATGATTATGGGCTGTTACGGCATAGGCGTATCGCGCATAGTGGCCGCGGCGATCGAGCAGTGCCACGACAAAAACGGCATCATCTGGCCCGCTCCACTCGCGCCGTTCGATATAAGCCTTATCTCCATTTCCACACCCGACACGCCGGAAGTGGAAGTTGAGGCCGGCAGGATTTACGGGCTTGTTCATCAGGCCGGGCTTACCGCGCTGTGGGATGACCGGGACGAACGGCCCGGCGTGAAGTTTAAAGACGCCGATCTGCTCGGCCTGCCGGTGCGTATTGTTGTCAGTTCCAAAACTCTCAAGGACGGCGAAGTGGAATTCAAACGCCGCACCGAAGAGGGGTTCGGGGCGCGCTGGAAACTGGCGGAACTGGCGGCTAAGCTGGCTGAACTCAGGCGTTCAGTCTGATTTTAAGCGGGATTCGGGATCCGACGCCTGGCCCGGAATTGTGACGTGTGATCAAAGTCACAAACTGCCGTGTAGTTATTTTGGTGTAAGTTTGCTATAATATATGTGTGAGGCATGGATGAGGGGTTTTTAGAGAGGATTCATGCGGAGGGACAGCGGGCGCCATATTGGCGCCCGCATTTTTTATAAAAAGCTGTCCGCGCGGCAAAATTCCGGGTGCCTTTTGAATTGACCCTTTATAAAGAAATATGCTATCCTAATTTGCGTGGCGGAGTGGCTTGTCAAAAGCCACTCTTTTTTTAAGCCTGCCGTGGTTGTGGAACCCGCGGGCCGGCGTTCAGGAATGGAATATGGCAGATAACTCTAAAATAGAACAGGCGCTGGCGCCCGTTTTCAAGCAGAACGGTATCGAGCTGGTGGATATAGTTGTAAGCAGAACCGGCCGCAAGCCGACGCTCCAGTTTTTTATTGATAAACTGGAGGGTGCGATCAATGTTGAGGATTGCGCGCGCATGAGCGGAAAAATAGAAGGCGTGCTTGATATGGAGGAGTTTTTCCCGCAGGGATACATAATAGAAGTGTCATCGCCGGGCATTAACCGGCCGCTAAAGAAGCCCGCCCATTACCTGCGGTTTGCCGGAGAGCGGGCAAAAGTGGTTTTGCGCGAAATGGTGGAGAACAGGGCGGTTTTTACCGGAGTCATCGAATCCGCGGACGACGCGCAGTTTACCCTGTTTGACGGAACCAGCAGGTTTACTTTCAAATATGACCGGGTCAAAAAAGCCGTGCTGGACCCCGTTGTTGAATTTTAAGGGAGGAATGAGAAATGGACGAGAGCCAGTCAAAACAGCTTATGATCGCGCTTGAGCAGCTGGAACGCGAGCGCAATATTAAACGGGAAGACGTTTTCAAGACGATCGAGGATTCCCTTGTGTCGGCTTTGCGCAAACATATCGGCAAAAACGCGCAGATCGTGGCCCGGATGGACCCTGAAACGGGCGTTATCCGCGCCTATCAGGTGATGAAGGTGGTGGAAACGGTTTTCACTCCCGAAACCGAAATTGCGTTAAGCAAAGCGAAAGAAAAGATAGCGACCGCCGAAGTGGGCGATGAAATTTCGATAGGGCTGAGCGTCAGCGAATTTTCGCGCATTGCGGCGCAGATCGCCAAGCAGGTGCTGATCCAGAAAATACGCGATATCGAGCGCGACAGCATGTTCCGCGAATACAAGCCGCGCGAAGACGAAATTCTCACGGGCGTTGTGCGGCGGTTTTCCGACCGGGATATCATAGTTGATCTCGGCAAAGCGGAAGGGCTGCTGCCGTTCTGCGAGCAGATCCGCAAGGAACGCTACGCGCCCAACGGGCGCATCCGCGCGATCATACTCAAAGTGCTGACGCAGAAGGAAATCATGGAAGAGCCGCAATACAAGCGGTACTGCTCCGCCATCATGAAGATGGACCGGGGGCAGAAGGGGCCGTATGTGATTCTGTCGCGCGCGGCGGACGAGTTTCTGGCGAAACTTTTTGAAATGGAAGTGCCGGAAGTGGAGGAGAAGCTGGTGGAGCTGCTCAGCATCAACCGCGAGCCGGGTTTCCGCGCGAAAGTGGTGGTGCGGGGCAAGGACTCCAAAGTTGATCCCGTCGGCGCGTGCGTGGGCATGCGCGGAATGCGCATCCGCGCGATAACCAACGAACTGAGCGGCGAACGGGTTGACCTCATTCCGTTCGTGGACGACGCGCACCTGATGATCATCAACGCGATGTCGCCCGCCAGGGTGACCTCGGTGCGGGTGCTCGACGCCGAGCACAAGCGCGCGCTGGTGGTGGTGCCGGACGACCAGCTGCCGGTGGCTATCGGGCGGGACTGGCAGAACATCCGGCTCGCTTCGCGGATCCCCGGCTGGGAACTGGAAGCCAAGAGCGAAACCCAGGTTCGCGAGGAAACCGAGAAGCTGCAGAACGAATTCGCCAAGGTGCTTACCGGAGTTGAGGGGATCGGCCCCAAGATCGCCGAACTGCTCG
>JAQVSV010000105.1 GCA_028700325.1 Elusimicrobiaceae bacterium
CCTTATGAAAATATTTCCGGCCAAACCTCTGGCGTTCAGAACGGCTGCGGCAATTCTCCGCAGGCGGTTTTGCGGCAACAGGCGCGGTTTGCAATGAGAATAGGAGTTGTTCCCTTTTCTTCCGATCCCCTGCATGTGGTCAGGCGCTGGCGCTATGACGTGCTTATCAGGCAGGCCCGGCAGGCCGGGCACAGCGCGGCGTATTATCGGGACGGCGAGGAATATGATGTTGTGGTGTCGTCGCTTGCCACGGAAAATATCGGCGTATTCCGCCGGATTGTGCGGCGCGCGATACCCGTCATAGGCGATATTACCGATAATCTTCTTACCTTTCCTTTTTCGAATTACATACCGCCGGGCCAGCTTTATTACCGGCTGAAATTCGCTTTTAACGGGCGGTTCCGGATTTTCGAGGAGATGCTGGGCAATTCCAGCTGTATCGTGTCCGGCAGCGACGTTCAGCGGGAGCTGTTTCTTCCCTATAATCATGATGTCGCAAGGATAACCGATGCCGTTACCCCGGATATCCTTGATTTCCGCGCCCGCTATGAAAATACCGGGTGTTGCCGGCTGGCGTGGTGCGGCAACGTGTCGAGCCTGCACGGGTTTCGTGAAACGGGCAATGCGCTTGACCGGCTGGCTGCCGCGGGCAGCTATGAGCTGGTGCTGGTCACTTCCGATTATGTGCAGGGCCGGTATCTGGGCGCGCGGCCCCGCACGGTGCATGAATTTATCGCGGGCCGGAATATCCGCTGCCGCTGGGTGCCGTGGAGCTATGAAGGGATGCTCAAAGAACTCGCCGCCTGCGATATCGGAATCGTTCCGGCGGATATTAAAGATCCCTTTGTGGCGGCAAAACCGTCCGGCCGGGCCTTGCTGATGATGGGAATGGGCCTGCCGGTTGTGACAGGCCCGCTCGCTTCTTATATTGCGGATATTCCACCTGGCGCGGGTTTTATCGCGCGTACTCCGCAGGACTGGGTTTCCATTATCGGGCGTCTTGCGGCAGATCATGAGTTAAGGCAAGCGGTGGGCCGGAAAGCGCGTGAAACGGTTGAAGCGGGTTTTTCGGAGCGGATGTTTGGCGCGAAATATCTTGAAGTGCTCAAGCGGTTTGAAAAACAACTCTAGTTTTTGATTTTTCTGATAAGCGGCCCGACGGTTTCATAAAGCCGGTAACCTTCAAACAGCAGTCCCATATTGCGGACAAAACCGGTGCGGAGCAGGCCGTGCCGCGCCAGAAATATGGCGCGGGCGGGCCAGCGCATTTTGTCCAGTCCGGCAAAGGCTTCGATAATCCTGCGCCGTCCGGGCGGCAGCTTGTCATGGAATGTGGCGAGGAATCCGGCGGCCTGGCGTTGCGCGGCGGCCAGATTGCTTTTGCGGTCAAGCGCGCAGGACAGGCTCCACCGGTAAGCCCCGAAAGTGTTTGTCCCGTGCAGCCTGTATCTGACAAGCGGTTCGGCAATGTAGCCGGCTGCGCCGAAAGCAGCCGCTGTCAAAGCCAGCCACCAGTCGTGCATGACGGCTTGGGGGGGCATCTTGGCGGCCAGTGTTTTCAGGGGGCGGTTTATCATGACAGTGCAGCCCGTCACCGAGTTTTCCACCAGCAACCGTTCGAAACTTTTTTCGGAAACCGGCGCCAGTCCGGCGTATTTGATAAAAGAAGGCGCTATCTGTCGCAGGTTCCCGTCAACCACTTCCAGATCGGAACATACCAGCAGCGGAGTTTCCCTGCCGTGCCGTTTTTCTAGTTCTTTCATGCGGTCAACGCTGCGCTTTATTTTTGAGGGCAGCCAGACGTCGTCCTGATCGCAAAACATAACGTATTCGGAGCAGGAACGGCTGAGAAGACATGAAAAATTTGCGGCGGCTCCGGCGTTTTTTACGGAGCCTTCAAGCACCAGCAGTTTTTCCGGGAATCCGGCGGCAGCCGATTTTAAAATCGCGCCGGTTGAGTCGGATGAGCCGTCATCACGCGCCAGAATGCGGCAGTCCGGCGGCAGCTGGCTTATAACCGAGTCCAGCTGCTGGCGCAAAAATTTTTCGCCGTTATATGCGGCAAGCAGTATTTCAATGTTTTTCATAAGACCGGCATGCGAGGCATCATAGCAATTATTGTGACGCATTGCTATTGTCAGAATTATTCAATGCAAGATGAGCCTGAAAAATCAGGTGTTTCTAACGCAAAATGAGCCTGGAGCAGCCCTGAAAGCGTCCGATGTGGTGGTGGCGTTCATAGACTATAGTCATGATAGTGGACCTGAACGACCGCAAGATAAAAACGCTGGAAGATGTAAAACGTTTCCTGCGGAGCCTACCGGGCCCGCGGCTAAAAGACTGTGTTCCGAACCCGCTTCACGGGGGTTGCGTCCGTACCGCGCGCCGCTTTGCGCGGTTATGCCCGGGGGCAATATTCTAAAATGGAATAAATGCTTTTTACAGTGAAAAAATTATGTGATTCTGGAATAATTTAAAAAACTGTTGCGCGCGGGGCAAAAGTTGTCTATAATTTGATTACGGAAAACATTTCATAAAGCCTGACAGTTTCTTTGAAAGCTTTCTCCGTAGTGGTACCAAGCAGTGCTGGGGTTAGGTTCGATAACAGAAAGGAATGGGGATTTCTTTATGTGGTCGAGCCGGATTTAAGCAAGACCGGTGTTCGGGGGAATGCCGGTCTTGTTTTTTGTTGCCGTCGTGTATAATACCATGCGGTTTTCAGGTATACTGTAACTTCCACGGCGGCGATATGCACCGCGCCTGTCGTATAATACCGTGCGATTTCAGGTATACTGCAACTGGAGCCCGAGGTGTTTTACGGCGGGCGAAAATTCGGCGTTTCCGCCGTGGCGGGAGAAATTTCATGCGTGATCTGTTTTCAATAACCGACGAGCTTTGCGAGGCTGTTTCCGGGCTGGATTTTTCCGCCGCCCGTGCGGCTTATGTGTATAATCCGCTCGACTATGCCCGTGCGCCCTATGACGAGTATGTCCGCCGTTACGGTTTTTCGCCGAAAAAAGCGGTGTTTCTGGGAATGAACCCCGGTCCGTTCGGCATGGCGCAGACGGGCATTCCGTTTGGCGAGGTGTCCGCCGTGCGCGACTGGCTCGGCATTTCCGCCGAAATCACTGGTCCGCCCAGGCAGCATCCCGCCAGGCCGGTGACGGGTTTTTCCTGTTTCCGCAGCGAGGTCAGCGGGCGCAGGTTGTGGGGCTGGGCAAAAAAACGGTTCAAAACACCGGACGCTTTTTTTAAGGAAATTTTCGTTCTCAATTATTGCCCGCTGGTTTTCATGGAGGAAAGCGGGCGCAATCTTACGCCCGATAAACTGCCGCCCGCGTTCCGGCGCGAGCTGGAAAGCGCGTGCGACCGCGCGCTGCTTGCCAGCGTGGAATATTTCAGGCCGCGTTATTGTGTCGGGATAGGCGCTTTCGCAGAACAGCGGTTCAGACGGGTTTTAAGCGGAACGGACGCAAGGATTCTGCGGCTTGCCCATCCCAGCCCCGCCAGTCCGGCTGCGAACCGCGGCTGGGACGGTTACGCCGACGCTCTGGCCGAATCCGCCGGACTGGGCGTTTGCGCCGGATTCGGGGAAGATGGCACCCATACTGTCATAAGATAGACTTCAAACGCCTTGTTGATGAAATCCGCCAGCAGGAAGGCGGAATAAAGCACGCCGCTGCGGTATACAAGGGTTTTATTGTGCCGGAATTCAACCGACCAGCCGCGCTCATTGCAGAAAAAGTTTTCCGGCCCGCGCAAAAAAAGCGCTCTGGCTCGGATGGGGTTGGTTGAATAAAGCGAATATTTCGCGTCAAAATCCCGGCTCATCCGAACCCGGCCCGCCGCGGCCGGCACCCGGAACGGCGCTTCTTTTGGCATCAGATAAAAATCCGGCAAATCATATTCGGCGTGAAAACAAACCACGCTTTGGCTGAACCATTCCAGCGTGACGGGCACGCGGCAGAAGAAATCGAAATAGACGGCGTTCTCCAGCATTCCGCCGCTGAGGAAATTACGCATTCTGTTAGCGGGGTTGTTTTTTGCAAGCGGCATACCGGCGAGGTGCCGGATATAATACTCTGCGGTATAGCGGTATCCGAGTTCGTTTTTGGCGGCGAATGTTTTGAGGCGGTTTTTGCGGCGCGTGATTTTAAACGCCAGCGCGCTGCCGATAAGGGTTATGCTCGCGGTGAAGAGCAACGCGAACGAGATCTGCGAGGCATAGATTGTAAAAAAATCGTCGAATATCAGCATTCCATTACTATTATAATAAATTGTTTCCGTGCCGGGGCGTTTCAAATTAAGGTAAAATTCCTTTGAAGGCATTTTGCGCGGAGCGTGGTATGGAGAAGCGATATTTTCGGAAATTCGTAGTGCTTGCGGTGTCTGTGTCGCTGGTTTTTGTCGGGTTCAAGTTTTTTTCGGTTTATTTTCTGAAAAAAGCGCTGGGCGCGCGGGACAACGCGGAAAAACTTCATTATCTTTCAAAAGCCGTTTCATTGCAAAACGACGAAGCGCGTTTGGTGCGGGCGATGACCTATATCGAAATGAACCAGAGCAGCGCCGCGCTCAAGGACCTGTTTTATGTGTCGAAAACGCATCCCGGGTATCCCGTCACGTTCATGTATCTCGGCAATGTTTATTATGACATGGGCCAGTATCAGCCTTCTCTTGATGCCTATGCTGCGGCGCAAAAACTTCTTCCGCGCTATATCGAGCGGGAGCTTCTTGCCAACAAATCTGCCGATAAGCTGAGTAATACTTACGGGCTGACCGCCCGGCAGGTGGCCGACAACCTTGCGGTGAAACTGTATCTTGACAGGGCGGGCACGCTTGTCGCCCTGCGGCGTTTCGCGGACGCGCTGGTGGATGTCGAGAAGGCGCGCGAACTCGCTCCGCTTGATCCGTATGTCTATCTGTCGCGCAGCGGCATTTACGATAAGATCGGCAACAGGAAACTTGCGGCGCAGGATTACAATCAGGCATTCATACTGAAAAAACAGCTGGAAGAGTCGGCGGAAAAAGCGCGCCGTCAGATCGAACAGCGTTTGAAACAGTCCCCCCCGCCCGGCAGAACGGGCCGGGTTTCCCCACCCGCAGTGAAATAGCGGTGTTTACCGGGCAATGACGGCGGCATCGTAAAGCCAGGTCCCGTCACGCAGATAATACCAGCCTTTTTTATAGCCGGCCGTATCGAACGATTCGCCTTTTTTGATCAGGGCGAGCGGGGTTTTCCCGTCGCGGCGCGCGTAAACCTCGATATCCGCGCCGGCTTTCGCGCGCAGGAAATAGGGGCCGGCGTCGGGTATGGTCATGCCCTGAAAAAACACCGTCGCGGTGCTTTTGCCGGCGATATCGCCTGCGGTGACGCATACGCTTGACGTTTTCGGCAATCCGGCGGCAAATAATCTGCACGAGCGCAGGTTGCCGCAGTCGTACGGTTCGTCGGCCGGCACGGCCGCCCGGCCATCCACCTTCACCTGCCCGAGCGCCACATCGTCGAGCGCGGCGAACAGCACCTCTACAGCGCCGCTCTCCGTTTGCCGTATTTTAGCCGGCAGAATGAGCGGCGGCATGAAATCCTCGTCGTAAACCGCGTTGGGGGAGATGTATCCGGCGGTTTTTCCGTCCGTCACGCGCACGCCGTAAGCATTGTGGTCGGTGTAATCGGCGCGGTACTGCGCGCGCGGGCGCAGTCTGGCTACGGTTTGACCGGACGCGGTTTTCAGCTCCGCTCCGGGCTTGCGCGCGGTTACGGTGGAGCCCGTCCAGTCGAACAGTTTCAGCGCGCCGAGCATATAGCCGGCCGCAAGGGTTTTCCCGTCCGGCGAAAACGCGCAGGAAAGCGCGCCGGGCGCGAACCGGCGCAGAACCCGAA
>JAQVSV010000106.1 GCA_028700325.1 Elusimicrobiaceae bacterium
ATATCCGCACAAATATGTGGAGGATCTGGCCAACTATATCGCAACCCAGCGCATCGGCATAGAGGTGTGCGTCACCAGCAATATCCAGACGATCCCCTCGATAAATTCCGTTGAGGATCATCCGGTGAAAAAGATGCTTGACTACGGGCTGTCAGTCAGCATCTGCACCGACAACAGGCTCATCTCCAACACCTCCGTCACACGCGAGCTGGAGCTGGTGGCGACCGCCAACCAGCTGTCGCTGCACGCCATACAGAACCTGATAGTGGCCGGGTTCAAAGGCTCGTTCTTCCCCGGCGATTATACCCAGAAACGCGCTTTTGTGCGCGCGGTTATAGACCGGTTCCAGAAACTTGAAAAAGAGCTCACCGGCAAAAAGAAAAGCTGAAGTTTTCACAGCTGTCGCTAAAACAACGCCCCCGCAAACGGGGGCGTTGTTTATATTCGGCGGCGGTCAGCGCGGCGTGCGCCCAGCCGCCAGGCAGCCGGCTCGGATTGTTTATTCGCGCGATAGGAATATTGCCAGCCCCTTCCGCGCAAATTTTAACTGTACAATTTTTGCGGCAAGCGGAATGCGCCCCCCCCCCTCTGGTAATATTTTAAAAAACTGTTACAATGATATATATTGCGGCAGTGCAGGGGAACCAGACCCTGAAAGTTTTCGGAGAAACACGGAGCAGGCTATGGATTTTTTTGACAACGGCATAAACAGGGAAACCGCTGACACTCGTCAGCGGGCGGCTAATGCGGCGGACAATCCCGGCGAATCCCGTCCGCCCATACCTCCGCAGCCCGGCTCGACCGGGCGGGCCGCCGCATTAAACGCAGAAACGCCGGACGAACTGAAAGCCCGCCTGGACGAAACCGAACGAAAACTTGCCGCCGAAAAAGAAAAAGTGATGCTTGCCAACCTCAAGCAGTCGCAGGCGCAGGTGGTGGAAGCGCAGGTTGAGTATTCGCTCAAGGATATTCAGCAGAAAGTGCAGCGCGACCGGCGCGAGCGCGAACTGGACGACGAGCGGACGGAACTGCGCGGAAAGCTCAAATCGCTTGAGGAAAAACTCGTAACCGAACGGGAAACATGGGTGCATATTCTTAAAACCAATCTGCAGCCTCCCGCGCCTCCTTCGGCACAGCCCAAACCGGAAGCGCACTCGCCAAATTTCGAAAGCACGATTATTGACCGGCTCAACGCCATGGAACAGCGCTGGGCGCAGGAACAGCAGCTGTTGCGCCGGGAATTGCGGGAACGGCCGGCCCCGGCGGCGGCTCCGGCTGAAGACCGGCTGTCGCGGCTGGAAGCCGAATACCGCCGCGCGCTTACCGAAAAAAACATACTGGTTCAGGAACTGGCGAATTTGAAAACCGCCGTTTCCAAAATGACGAACCAGGGCAGTTATCTGGATCAGATTTCAACGGTGGTCCTTACCCTGCGCGACGCCGTTTCCACGCTCAGCCTGCAAAGCGGCGCGACTCTTGATTTCGCCCGCAACGCCGCACAGAAAGAAGAGGAATTCGCGCGCGCCAAGGATCAGATAAAAAAGCTTGCCGCCGCTCATGCGGAAAGCGAACAAAACGTCAAACAGCGCGACGGGCATATCGAAACGCTTAAAGCGGACAAACTGCGCGCCGTTCAGGAACTGCTGAAACTCAAACAGAGCCTTTCGCAGATCCGCGCGGTCAACAGCGCGCTTGAGCGGGAATTAACCCGCGTGGAAGCCGAAAAACAGGCAGTCCAGCGCAGCGCGGCGGAACAAGCCACTTTCATCGGCCGGCTGAAAAAGGACATGGCCGACAATGAAGCCAGATATCTCAGCGAGGTCAGCGAGCTTACCCGCAAATGGGAAGAACAGAAGATCGAGATGTCCGACCTGACGGCGGAACTCGGCAGGATGCAGGCGCGGCACGAGGAAAAAGTTTCCGAACTGAACGCGTTGCTGCGGGAGCAGGCCGCCAGCTATCAGGCGCGCATCAACCATCTGGAACTGCTGCAAAAAACCAGCGAGGAAAAACTCAAACTGGTCGAGCGGGAACGCCGGGAACTGCAGGAGCGGTGCGACGGGCTCGCGGCGGAGAAGCGGACCGTTGAGCGTGAACGCAACGATCTGGAACTGGACAAGAGCAGGCTTGAGTCGGATAAACGGAGCATGGAACGCGAAATGATCCGGCTGCAATCTGAAAAAGAGGCGCTGTCGGCGCATATCAACAAACTGACAACCCACGGCAGGCTGCTGTTCGAGCACAAACAGCAGCTGGACGCCGCGGTGGCTGAACTGCAGCGCAAATCACGCGAAAACATGGCGTCAATCGCCTCGCTCAACACCGAAGTTTCGGAGCTTAACCGGCGCAACGAAAGCCTGAAGCAGGAAATGACCGCCAAGCAGGCGGAAACAGCCCGGCAGCAGGCCGAACTGACCCGGGCCCACAAGGAAGCGGAAACTTCGCTTAAAGAAATGCTCTCGCACGAGACCGCGGTGTCCGCCGCGCTCTCAAAGAAAATCGAAAGGCTTGAAAACGCCACGCGCGACTTCGCCGGCCGGCTTAAATGGGCCATTACCGGCAAACCGCCCCGCGAAAACGAGAATGACGGCAATGACTGAGAAACAGCTTTGCGTGGCGGTGCTTTACGGAGGCAAATCCGCCGAGCACGATATTTCCATACAGTCCGGCACAACCATTTGCCGGCTGGCGGGCCACACCGGCTTTGGCGTGGTGCCGGTGTATATTGATCGTGAAGGCCGCTGGTTCCTGCAAACAGAACCGGGCGGCTCAAACACCCGCAGGGACAGGGTTCTGCCCGTCCCGGGCAGCGGCAGGCCCGCGCTGATCTCCCATGACACCGGACGAAAAGGCCTGCATATTGAATTTGACGTCGCTTTTCCGATACTGCACGGCCCGATGGGCGAAGACGGCACCCTGCAGGGACTGCTGGAGCTGTGTTCAATCCCGTACGCCGGATGCGGAGTGCTGGCATCGGCCGCAGGAATGGACAAAGAGGTGTGCAAACGGCTCGCGCAGTCGGCAGGCGTGGCGGTTCTGCCGCATGTAACGCTTCACCGGGAAACGTGGTCGCTTTCCGCCGCCGGGTCCGCGGCGCTGGAATTCGGATATCCGGTATTCGTAAAACCGCTTTGCATGGGCTCTTCAGTGGGCATAACCCGCGTGACAGAACCCGCCGCGCTTGAAACGGCTGTTGCAAAAGCGTTCCGATACGACAGCCGGGTGATGATAGAACGCGGAGTGGATCACGCCCGTGAAATCATGTGCGGACTGCTTGGAAGCGGAGCGGACTGCAAGGTTTCCGTATGCGGAGAAATCGGCGCCATAGCGGGCGAATTTTTCGACTATAACGCCAAGTACGAATCCGCGCACGGGTTCGACCTGCCCGCAAACATTCCGCCCGAAACAGCCGCGCTGGCGCGCGATTATGCTTTGAAAGTGTTTTCCGCCATACGCGGCGAAGGATTCGCGCGGGCGGATTTTCTGCTTGACCCTAAAACCGGAAACCTGTTTTTCGGTGAAATCAATACCGCGCCGGGCTTTACGCCAAACAGCCTTTATCCGCAGTTATTTAACGCTTCCGGCGTATCTCCGGCGCAGGCGGTACGCCGCCTGATCGAACTGGCCGCCAAACGCCAGAACGACGCGAAACTCGTTTCCGTAACCAGATAAACACACCCGTTTATTTCTCCCGCCCGGCTCGCGCCGGCGCGGAACCCTTTGTTTTTCCGGAATGATTGGCGCACGACCCGGCAATCGGGCGCGGATATGCCCGCGCGCAAACCAGAAAACAGGCCGCAGGCTTCATTTTTCCGGCTGCGACCGAACCCCGCTTGCTTTGCCGGCCGACAGGCCGGGATTTCAAGTCAAGCACGCGTCGACTCAAGCATAGTGCCGGGCGGAATTTTGAAACCACATGCCGGGTATTTTTTCTGCCTGAAAACAAGGCGGGCCCTGCATACACAAGGGCCCGTCTTCACAACATAACCGGCACCGTTTATTTCGCGGCGGCTTTTCCGCCGCCAGCCTGTTTCGCGGCTGGTTTGCCGTCAGCCGGCGCGACAGGTTTATCGGCTGCTTTACCGCCGTCATCCGCCGGCACAACCGACTCCAGCAGTCTGGTCGCTTCGGGATTCGCCGGGTTCAGCGCCTTGTCGGATATTTTATAATTGAACTGATAAGTGGAAAGCAATCCGTTCGGTTCGGAAGGCGGCACTTTAACCGAAATGGCATACGCATTGTCGGATGAAAGCTGAATCGCCCACTCGATTTCGGTGTCCGGCGCCTTGGTGGTAGCCCTGACAAGTTCCTCAAGCGATTTGCCCGACGGCAAAACATAAGCCTTGATCTGCCCGATAACTTCAGCCTGGTTAATCTCCGGCGCGGCTGGCGCAACCTCGGCGGACTCGACCGGTACGGGAAGTTTGACGCCGGGTATCGAGATCCCTCGCTTCGATAACAGGACAAAGGGATTATATTTTGCCGGCAGAACATTGAATTTGGCGAGCATGAACGCCGCCACCAGCGAGATCGCAAGCATCAGCACAAGACTCACAAAAAACCGGACAAGTTTTTTTATAAAACGGCCTTTTCTGTTAACCTCGGTAATGACCATCGCGCTGTCGGTTGGAACCGCCATGCCCAGAGTATCCATCGGATTGGCGTTTGCGGCGCCTCTTTGGAACCGGAAACTATCCTCCACCATAGGCAACGCCACACTGATATTCGGAGCCGGCTTCGCTTCGGGTTCTGAACCGGTAGCCAGACGAAAGGAAGATTCTATTTTCGGCGGTTCCATACTGGCTGGCGCGGCAGCTGGCGCGGCGGACGCGGAAATTTCAAATATTGACTGAGCGACAGGTTCAGCTGCCGCAGGCGCGGGCTCCGGCGCAGCAGCCTGCGCCGCAGGCTCCGGTGCGACTGCGGAAGCCGGGGCTTCAAACACCATCTGAGGCGCAGGTTCCGGTTCAGGAACAGATTGCGGTTCAGGCATTGCGGCAGGAACATCCGCAGCAGCTTCCGGCTCGGCACGGACGGGTTCCGGCTCAATTTCCGGCTCCGGTTCCGGCAAAACGGAAGCATCCTCATCATTGGATCCGGCTGCAAATCCGGGCCCGGACTCGAAATCCTGCGCGGCTTCGCCTTCAAAACCGGAGCCGCCGTCTGAGCCGAAAGCATCATCGCCGCCCCCGAATCCAAACGTGTCGGCTTTAGGTTTGGGTTTAGGCCGTGGCTGTTCGTTCAATTTGGCAAGCGCCGCCATCTTTTCCTGCTGAAGATTTCTGATATCCTGCTGAAGCGCCGAAATAATACTCATCATTTGCAGCATTTGCTGGGTTGATTCGGCTGCCTGCATCGGCATCGGATATCCGCCCATCTGCTGCGACATCATTCCCGGCATGCCGCCCATCTGCTGCGGCATCATTCCCGGCATGCCGCCCATCTGCTGCGGCATCATTCCCGGCATGCCGCCCATCTGCTGCGGCATCATCCCCGGCATGCCGCCCATCTGCTGCGGCATCATCCCCGGCATGCCGCCCATCTGCTGCGGTATCATCCCCGGCATGCCGCCCATCTGCTGCGGCATCATTCCCGGCATGCCGCCCATCTGCTGCGGCATCTGCATATTCATCGGCGGCGCGGTTTCCGGAATCCCGGCAGAAGTTGCCGGCGGGTTTGTAGCGGGAGGCATCATTCCCGGCATGCCGCCCATCTGCTGCGGCATCTGCATATTCATCGGCGGCGTGGTTTCCGGAATCCCGGCAAGAGTTGCCGGCGGGTTTGTAGC
>JAQVSV010000107.1 GCA_028700325.1 Elusimicrobiaceae bacterium
CCGACCACCAGCAGCGAGCGGCCCATGTTAAAACGCGCGTCGCCGACGTAGGCGTAGGAAATCTGTTCAAGCGGCCTGGCGCAGTGTTCCGTCATGGTGAGCACATCGGCCAGCATCTGGGTCGGATGCCATTCGTTGGTAAGTCCGTTCCATACCGGCACGCCGGCGAATCTGGCCAGCTCCTCCACTATTTCCTGTCCGAACCCGCGGTATTCAATACCGTCGTACATCCGGCCGAGCACGCGGGC
This sequence comes from Elusimicrobiaceae bacterium, assembly GCA_028700325.1. Classification (NCBI taxonomy): domain Bacteria; kingdom Pseudomonadati; phylum Elusimicrobiota; class Elusimicrobia; order Elusimicrobiales; family Elusimicrobiaceae; species Elusimicrobiaceae bacterium. Next base: position 249 of record JAQVSV010000107.1, read on the forward strand.
TGTGTCCTTCACGGTTTCCTTGTGGCCCAGCTGGCTGCCGGTAGGCTCGAGATAGGTAACGTGCGCGCCCTGGTCGTGGGCGGCCACTTCGAACGCGCAGCGGGTGCGCGTGGAGGTTTTTTCAAAAATCAGGGCGATATTCTTGCCGGTTAATCTCCGCTGTTCGGTGCCGGCATATTTTGCCGCTTTAAGATCTTTCGCCAGCTTGAGGAAAAAAACGAGTTCTTCTTTGGTAAAGTCGAGTTCCTTGAGGAAATTTCTGTTTCTGAGATTAAATCCCATATCGGTTCTCCTTTCTTTAATGTTCAGCCACCACGGCGGGGCCGGGTTTTTTTACGCACGATGTGAAAATCCGGCACACGGGTTTTTGCTTTCGCCTACATTATATCCTTAAATGCTTTCCTGAAAACATGAGCGTTATTGATTATTACGGTTCCCCATGTTTTTTTCGGCGTATGCCGCAGGGCGTTATCACGCAAACCGCCGTTTGCAGAAGCCGGCGCGACAGCCTTATTCATCCCCGCTCAGTGCCGCGCGTCCGGCGGTATTCATTCCGCCTTGTCTGTGCCGTGATAGAAAGCCCGGGCGCTTAATGCGCCCGGGCTTTCACTGCCATAGCGCAGCTCAGTTGGTCTTGAATTTGAGGCCTTTCTGCCCGCCCTGTTTGTGCAGGGTTTCCAGTATGGCCTGCTCAAGCGTTTTCGGCCCGTTTTTGGCTGTTTTTTCCTGCTCGGCCAGATATTTCTGCCGGGCCAGGCTGAGCGCGGTTATTTTACCCTGAATGGCTTTGCGTTCGGACACCATGGCTTCGAGTTTTTTCTTGCGGTCCTTATCCGACAATCCCTGCATCTCCTGCGGCAGTTCTTCTTTTTTTATGTCGGAATAGCCTTTTGAACCGGAGGCTATGGCGGCCACGGCGTCCCACTCGGCGTCGGCTTTGGCGTTCTGCTCGCTGGCGCGGTAGGACTGCATGGCTATGCCCGCGGCCGGCGCGGCGGACGCGGTTTTGCTGAAAGTCATCTCTTTCGCCTCCTGCCGCATTCTGCCGCTTGCGCCCATGGGCACCTGGGTCTGGTCCAGCCTGGCGGAGAGCCGGGCGATCTCGTCATCCTGCGGGGCGGCTGTGTAGACGACTTCATACTGCTGGTCAATGTTGGAGTAATCCCCGTTCGCCAGTTCGGCGGCGGTTTTCCACTGGTCGGCGATGCCGCGCTGGCGGTCGCCGCAATAGATGGTGTTTACGAAAATTCCTTTGGCAGCGGCTTTCTGCAGGCTTGTCTGGAAATTCACGGCGCCTTGCGTAAACGGTTCATTGCCGGCAATGAAAATGGCCTTGTACACGTCGGCATAAGGCGACCAGTCAAGCTGGTCAACCGCATCCCTGATCACCCAGCCGCAGTATTCGTCGCCGCCGTTGGTTTTCAGCGCGAACAGCATTTCTGAAACGGTGTCGAGGTTCGCGGTGAACGGCGTGAGCCTGCGTATGTAGCCGGTATTTGCGGAAAGGCCGCTGTTGCCGTATTCGTAAAGCGCGACCTGTATTTCCGGGTTCTTGCCCTTCTGCTCGGCGGAGATGAATTCGTTCACAATGCGCCAGATCTGGGTGCGGGCCTGATTGATCAGTCCGTCCATGCTGCTGGACGTGTCAAGCAGAATGGCTATCTGGACAAGCGGTTTGCCCAGATACTTGCCGGAGGGTGGAGTGCCGGGAGATACGGGCCCGGCGGCCATGCCGCCGGGGGCAGGTTTGACCGGCGCGTCCTGCCAGGTGCGTTTTATGTCCGTTTTGGCGGCGGCGAGTATGGCGCCGCTTTCGGTGTCAACCGCGCGGGCGTTCACCTCGGTTTCCTTTTCCATATCGTTAAGCGTGCCGATGATGACAACCGGAACGCCCAGTATCTTGCCCAGTTCCTTCGTGGTCTGCGGATCAATGGCGCCGCTCATTTCCAGCTTGCGTTCTTCAAGGAGTTTCTTTATGAGGTTGCGTTCGACAACCTCGACTTTGCCCGTTTCCGCCAGATAGGTGGTCAGGCGTTCCTGCACGATGGAGGAGCCGCTGCTGGTGGCCCCGTCATGATACAGGAAATCGAGCACGGCCACTTTTGCGATTTTTTTATTTTTCAGTCCGCCCGCCAGTTTTTTCGCCATCTTTTCAAGCGGCTCGGCGGAAGCCGCCCCGGCCGACAGCGTCAGCGCGGCAAACATCAATAACGTTAATGCTTTTTTCATATTTTGCACCCCTATAGTCCTGATTGTAATTTAAATAACGGGCCTGCGCAATGGGAACGGAAGTTTTGGCGGCAAACACCATCCGCCACACTGTTTATTGCCGGGCGGCGGTGTTTTTGTGTGAAGTTTTGCTTAAACCGCCGCTTTTTTAGCCGCGCCATGCCAGCCCATGTAATACCGGCGCGCCGCTTTTGCAGCTGCCCGGATAAAACCCCGCCGCGCCAGCGTGCAGGCAGTTAGGCGCAAAACCGCCTGAAATACTCGATGCCGGACAGCTTTACCCGGTTTGCGCCACGGCAATAAATTCTGCCGAAAGCCGGGGTTTAGCGTCAGATTTCCCGCCGTGGCGCATTGCCGCGGGTTATCGGGATGGAAAAAGTGTTAGAATGTGCGAGTGTGAAGTTCCAAATTATCTGCCGTGCGGAAAATATGCGTAAACATGTAATTCTTTTTTCCTATATATTGCTAGGCGGCCTGGGCGCGTATCTGCTGTTTTACAATCTCGGCGGCAGAGTGCTGTGGGCTGACGAGGCGGAAACCGCGCTTCTGGCGCGCAATATCAACCGGTTCGGCGTGCCCCGCATTTACGACGGCAAGAATACGGTATCCGTGCTCGGCCCGGCGATTGACGCCAATGACCGTGGGTTGTGGACCTGGGCTCCCTGGCTGGACAAATATATTGCGGCGGCGTCATTTAAACTCGGCGGGGAGTCAACCCTGTCCGCCCGGCTGCCTTTCGCGGCGGCCGGGTTCGCAGCGTTTTTGCTGGCGATATATCTCGCGTGGCTGATGTACGGAAAACATAAAATCGCCCTGCTTGCCGGATTCATGTTGTGCGCCAGCCAGATGTTCATTCTGCATTCGCGGCAATGCCGGTACTACTCGATTCTGATATTGGGGCAGGTCTGGCTGTTGTTCGGGCTGTGGCAGCTGGCCGGCGGTAAAACCCGGCGCGGCGCGGTTAATATCGCGCTTGCGCTGGCGTTGCAGTTTTACTCCAATTACACCGCGGCGGCGGGCAATATTATCGCGCTGGTCGCGGCCTGCGCGTTTTTCGGCAGGAAAATTCCGGGGATATGGAAGGGCGCGGCCGGCGCGGCCGGAATGTTCACCGGGCTGGTGCTGCCCTGGGTTGTTTACGCCAGGGTTTGGGCGCATGGCGGGGTTTATGTGCCGGGCGGATTCTGGAGTAAAATGGGGCAGTTCGCGGCGGCTTTCAACTTCTGGGTTCTGCCGCTGGCGCTGTTTGCCGTGCCGCTGGCCGCCTATGAAATCAACAGATCGGGGGAAATGAAGCGGGCGGCGGAACTGAAAAAATTAAGCAAAAAGGCGCGGAAGCTGCTGGCAGGCGATTTGCCGCAGCCACCGGCAGGGCCGGTTTCTCCGGCGGCCCTGTTCGTGGAAAAGTTTATCTGGCTGGCCGTGCCGGTGCATCTGGCGGTGCTGGCGCGCGCGCCCCTGCCGGTTTTCCTGCGCTATATCTGTTTTCTGAGCGCGCCCGCGGCGATTGCGGCTGCCGCTCTGCTTGTGCGGCATGTGCGCCGGACCCGGGCGATAGCCGCGGTTACGGTTCTGTTTTTCTGCACCAACCTGCCGCATATGCTTTTATGGCCGTGGCGGGGGACTGAAAAAATCGGGTCGCCGTTTCTTGACACCATGCGCGAAATCGGCCGGCCCTATGAAGACCGGCTGGACGGGATATTGGCCTATTTCAAGGCCAACGCAACACCCGCGCAGAGCGTCTACACGGGCGATCCTGAGTTCGGTTTCATTTTTTACACCGGCATGAAAGTCATCAACGCTAATTTCGCGGGGCTTGCTTTGCCGGACCCGTTGCCGGACTGGATTTTTGCCGACACCGCCTCCGGCGTCAGTTCTTTCAGCATCCGTCTGCCGCCGGCGATAGCGCCGGCTTACGAGCGGGTGGATATTGCGATCCGCAAATCGCGCTACGCTTCGGCTATACCGGAACCGGCCATGCACGAACGCTTCACCGCGCCTGACATGACGGTATTCACGGTCTACAGAAAAAAATAACAGAAAAACAACCGGGTCACTGCGGTTTCCGCAGATACAGGGCCAGCAGCACCGCCTGCTCGTTTTCCCTGCCGGTTTTCCAGACCGTCTTTCCGTTCTCCGTCACGCAGCCGCCGGTGAATTCGTATTTGCGGATATAGTCCGTGAAAAACGGTATGAACAGCGGCGGAGTCTGGTCGCCGCCCGCCCAGCTGGTGCCTACTCGCGCCACCACTATTGCCCGGGGCGTTTTACCGGACAGTTCGTCTATCGCCTGAGTCTGGTATTTGCGCGCGGAGGGTGTGGCGTACATCAGCGGGTACATGATGACAAACCGCGTCGCGCTTCTGCGTTTGGCGTAATAAAGGATCTGGGGTTCCGAACCGGCTATGAACACCTCGTCGTCCGGCGCGGTATATCTGTCCAGCTGGCGCGCCATCTCGGCCGATTCGGTGAACGGGTTGCCGGTGTAGATTCTGCGCGTCAGCTGATCGGGGGATAAACCCAGCTGTGTTGCCATTGGCGCCACGTTCGCCAGCATGGCGGACGCGCATAAAAAAGCCGCCGCGGTTTTGCCGAGCCTGACGAGCGCGCCCGCCGCGATAAGCGCCATGAACGGCAGCAGCAGTATATAATAATGCCCGTTAATATCGCGGTAGGCCGCCGCGAACGCGCAGCCGAGCAGGCCCCAGAGAAGCGGTTTGCGCGGATTTTTTTTAAAAACGGAGCCGGCGCACAGCAGTCCCGTCAGCCACCAGTAGCGCGCCAGATCAAGCAGATGGTTTTTTAACGCCGACAGGTTCGCTCCGAACAGTACCGCCAGCTGGCTGTTGAACGTCACGTTCAATTCCCAGAACTGGGGCCACGCTCCGCGCAGTATGATGTAACCGCAGCACAGCGCGGTCGCCGCCGCGCCGCCCGCCAGCACCAGCAGGCCGTGCCACGGCAGTTCCGTTTTGTTTTTGCGCCATATTTCAAAAGCCCACGCGGCATGCAGCAATACCAGCACGAACAGGCAGATCGGCTTGAACAGCAGCGCGAGCGCGGATAAAAAACCCGCCCAGAACCAGCCGCGCCGCGCCGTCGCCGCTTCGGCGTAAAGATAAATGCAGAGCGCGCCGGTCATCGGCAGCAGCATGAATTTTTCCGTGTTGGCCGCGTAGGGAAAAACTATCGGCGTGGCCATCAGCGCGATGAAAAGCGCCGGCGCGGCCCACGCGGCAACCCGCCCGTAAAGTTTTTTAGCGCACAGCGCGAGCAGCAGCGCCGTTCCCAGCACAAACAGCC
>JAQVSV010000108.1 GCA_028700325.1 Elusimicrobiaceae bacterium
GGTCGGCAGCATACTTGGCATGGACGTGCGCATTGGCGCGCCGAAAAACCTCCAGCCCGACGCGGAGCTGATAAAAACATGCCGGGAAATCGCCAGAACCTCCGGCGCCCGCATTACGGTCACGGATGATGCCGGCGCTGCGGTAAAAGGCGTGGACTACATTCACACCGACGTCTGGGTTTCAATGGGCGAGCCGAAAGAAGTGTGGGAGGAAAGGATCAAATTGCTCAGGCCCTACCAGGTCAATCCGGAAATCATGAAGAAATCGGGCAATCCGAACGTCAGATTCATGCACTGCCTGCCGGCGTTCCACAACGCCGACACGAAAGTCGGCAAACAGGTTTCCGAACAGTTCGGCCTCACTGCCGGGATCGAAGTGACGGAAGAGGTGTTCGAATCGCCAGCCTGCATCGCTTTCGATCAGGCGGAAAACCGGATGCATACCATCAAGGCCGTGATGGTCGCCACACTGGGAAACTGAAAACCATCAAGCTGGTTTGTGCCGGGGCCGGGCCGATTCCTGAGTTGAAAATCAGGATTCAGAGCCCGGCCCCGGTTCTGTTTCATTATCGGACATGCGCCGGAACCGCAGGCGGCGTCAGCGCGGCGCGGCGTTCTTCACAAATCCGTCATTATGGAGCACGTTCCGTTCGCCTGTTCCGGTTCCGCCTATTTTCCCAGCAGCTCGTTTTCCATGAATTTTGCGGCGGCGGAAACCACCGTGTTATCATCCTGCATGAGCTGGGCCTCCAGAAGATGCAAAGGGGCGCAGGATTTAACTATTCTGGCGGTCACCACGACCTTTTTCCCGCACCGCACGGGCTTTTTATATTTTATGGCCAGTTCCGCCGTGAAAGCCGCAATGTTGTGCGCGAACAGGCAATTGGTCATGGCGCTGTCCATAAGTGCGGCGATCACACCGCCATGCAAACAGCCTTTATAACCTTCAAACATGAATTTGCCCATAAATTCCGCTTTCAGACTTGAGTCCGCCAGCAATTCAAACCGCAGTTTCAGGCCGACGGGGTTTTTGCCGCCGCACACAATGCAGGTATCATGCAGTTTCGCCTGGATACGGTTCAGTGTCGCAATATCGGCCATTGCGCTACTCGCAAAATACCGCGGCGGCTATGACCGTTGTCCAGACGCCATTCGCGGCTATGGCGGACTGCGTCATGTTTGTTGTTTTGACTATCTCGCCGCTCATGCGCCAGATCTGACGTTTCGTATCCCACGACGAATGGGCGTCAAACACCAGCCCCATCGTGGTGGAAAGCATCATGGCGGCAAGATCTTCGGCATAATCGCCCGACATCCGGTCTGATTCCCCGAAACTGTGATGCTCGGAGATATACCCGTGACGGGCTCGGTCTTTGGGTATGGCCAGGCCTATGCTGGCGCAAACCAGCCGGTGATGCTCGTCGGTGGAATTGCGCGCCAGAACGGCATGAAGGATTTGTCCGCTGTGCAGCTTTTTCAACCCCTCGGAAGCGGGCACAAGTTTGCAGTGCGGCGGCATGATGCTCGATACCGGCACAATATTGAAATTGGCGATTTTGGCGTCGCGCAGGGCTTCTTCAAAACTCGCCAGTTTTTCCCTGTGGCGCCCCACGCCTTTGGTTAAAAATACTTTTCTGGGGACAAATGCTTCCATTTTCATTTTCTCCTTGATTTTGAACTAAACCGCATCCCGCGCGGCAGCCGCAATACCGCAGGAAACGCAACAACAGCAACGACAAGGCCGCTCACTGATGCTCAAGGAACCGCCTGCGCTGTCTGAGCCTTGAGCATTCAGATTTTACCTCTCCGTTTTAAAGTTTCCGGCCCGCTCAGCGGTTGTACCCGGGGTTTTTCGGAATCATAAACCGTTTTTATCGGAATATCCGGCAGCCGGATCTTAAGCCGCTTCGCCGCTTCGGCTATTTCGGCCGCGCCCAGCGGCTCTACGGACGAAGGCCGCAACGGAGTGTTCAGCTGTATCTCGTCCGGCGCGATCCGGCGGTAAATATCCGCAAACATTTCCACGAATCCGGCGTTCTGTTTTATCAGCATGGTTTGCACCGCCAGCTTTCCGCGATACTGTTTCCTGAAAACGCAAAAACCGTCCAGTATTTCGGACAGTTTCACCTTATTTAAAGGGCGGTTAATGTCGCTCAGCATTTCCTCATTGCAGGCGTCGAGCTTGGCAACCACGAAATCAAAGCCCGAAAGCTCCCGTCTGATGTCCGCATCGTTTAGCAGCACCGCGTTGGTTATAATCGCCACGGGCTCTTTTCTCAGCTTTTTTACGCCTTCCAGCGTTTCGCGAAGATTTGCCGCAAGCGTGGCTTCCCCCCGGCCTGAAAAGGTGATGTAATCAATCGCAGTGTCCGGCAAACCGGCAAGCTCTTTGACCAACTCCCCGGCCGCGACAAATTCCTTGCGTTGCGCGGGGCAATAACCGGTTTTGCCCAGCTGGCAATAGATGCAGTCAAAATTGCAGACCTTGGCCGGCTGCGACAAAACATCCACACCCAGCGATTTGCCCAGCCGCCAGGAGGGAACGGGGCCGTAAATATATTTCAAATCCGTTGTCATAGTATTATCCCCAGCATTAACGCGATTGCGGCGAGCAACGCGAGAAAATGCCTTGCGCCGGTTGCCTGCGGATTTCTCAGCGACGGAATCAGGTCCGCCATCGCCACATAAATCATGCTGGCGGCGGAGAATGCAAGAGCATAGGGGATAACCGCTTTCATAATATCCATGACCAGCCATGCCAGCAGCCCGCCCAGCAGCGCGGCGAGCCCTGACAGCAGATTCCACATCAATGCCCTTGATTTCGAGAATCCGCTGTTTAACAGCACAGCGAAATCGCCCACTTCCTGCGGCAGCTCATGCGCGAACACGGCAATAGCTGTTCCTATGCCAAGACTCGGCGAGTTTGAAAACGCCGCCGCTATCGCCACACCGTCCATGAAGTTATGCACGCTGTCGCCAAGTATCACGATATGCCCGGCGGCGGAATGCAGCGTGCAGTTTTTATTATGGCAGTGCCGCCAGAGCAATGTTTTTTCCAGCAGGAAAAACAGCAGTATGCCGCCAAGCAACGCCAGCATCACATGCTGCGGCAATGCTTGCGATAACGCTTTCGGCAGCATTCCGGCAAAGCCCGTGCAGAGCAGTGTGCCGGTGGCGAAGCTGAGCAGCCAGGGCATCAGGCGTTCCTGCAGCTTTTCTCCAGCCAGCAACAAAACCGCCGCGCACAGCACGGAAATGACATTACCCAATAAAATGGCGATAAAAACTGCTGTCAAAATTTAATCCCCGTTATTTCATTTTCCCGATTTCTTCCTCCACTTCCCGCGCTCCTTCGGCATAAAATTTCTCTTCATCGGGCGCCAGTTCGCGAAGCAACCGCAGGAATTCCCCCGCGTGCACGCGTTCTTCGTCCGCTATGTCCCTGAGCACTTCCGCGGCGAGCCGGTTGCCGGTTGATTCGGCAAGCTGCATGTACAGCTGTATCGCTTCATATTCCGCGGCTATCATGAAGCGGATTGCTCTGACAAGTTCCGCATCCGTGAGTTTTCTGTCTTTCGCCAGCCCTGCAAAGGGCGCACTGAATTCCGGCATGTTTATTCTCCTTGATTATAACTTCCTTATCAGGTTTTATGAACAGGCTTGTTCTCCGCTTGCGCCGCGCAGAATTTCGCGAGCTTATCCGCTATTTCCGCAAATGTTTTTGCGGCGGGCGTTTTTCTGTCTTTGCGGCAAAACGGCTTGCCGTCATCGGCCAAAGCAACTATACACGGCTCAAGCGGCACCCTGCCTAAAAATTCAACGCCGTAATCTGTCGCCAATTGCTCGCCGCCGCCCTTTTTGAAAATTTCGGTTTCTTTTCCGCAATGCGGGCAGACAAAGCCGCTCATGTTTTCCACTATTCCCAGAACGGGAAGATTTACCTGCCCGGCGAAGGCTATGCTGCGCCTGGCGTCGTCTAACGCCACTTCCTGCGGCGTTACCACCACAACCGCGCCAGTCCACTCCGGCACGGCCTGCGCCGCGCTTAAAACTTCGTCGCCGGTGCCGGGCGGCGAATCCAAAAGCAGATAATCCAGCTCGCCCCACCGCACCTCGCCAAGCATCTGCCGTATGGCGCCGGTTTTGCGCGGGCCGCGCCAGATTATCGGCGTGCCGCTGTCCGCGCCCAGCATGGCAAGGCTGCAAACGAACAGGTTTTCAGATACTGGATAGGGAAGCATTTCATTGTCTTCCACGCACATGCTTTCGGCGGCTATGCCCAGCATTCTGGGCACGTTGGGACCGTGCAGGTCTATGTCCAGCAGGCCTACTTTATGCCCGGCTTCAGAAAGCGCGCAGGCAAGGTTTACCGCAACCGTGCTCTTGCCTACGCCGCCTTTGCCGCTCATCACCAGTATTTTGTTTTTTATAGCGGACATTTTGCCGCTGATCGCTTTATTTTGCGTTTCAAATTCCTCATTCTTTGGCTGCATTGCTGGTTTCCTCCGGTGTTTGCTCGGTCTTGAAAAAATAATCCGCTATGGCGCGGTAGAAAGAAGTGGCGGCAAGTATCGGACAATGTTTGTGATCCGGCGGCATCTGCCCTATTACATCAACTATATACGCTGGCGAAATGCGAAGCGCCTCTGATAACGGCAAGGCATCCGCCGTAAACGCCACCGCCGCGCCGCAGGCCAGAGTAACGCCGCAGCCTGTGGCTTTAAACCGGATTTCGCTTATGCGGCCGTGCGCAAGTTTGAAGTAAAAAGCCATCCTGTCGCCGCAGGGACCGGTAATATCGGAACTGCCGTCGGGATTTTCCAGCGTTCCGCAATACCTGGTTATGGCCTCTTCGATGCTGATCTGTTTATCCACTGGCATCCAAGCACTCCTTTGCTTTTATCCATATGGCTCTTATCTCTTTTGCAAGCTGTTCATTGCCATATTCCACCAGGGGAACGCCGGCGGATACGGCTGCGCCAGCCGCCTGATTAAACGAAATGCGCCCCAGCACCGCAATTTTCGCTCCGGCGCAAAACCGCTCGATTTCCGCAGTGTTGGCCTCATTCAAATCCCACTTGTTCACGATTACCGCTGACGGAATATTAAAATGCGCGGCGGTTTCCATGGCGCGTTTCATGTCGTGCATGGCGCAAAGCGTGGGCTCGGCGACGATAACCGCAAGATCCGCTCCGGACAGCGACGCCATCACCGGGCAGCCGGTTCCCGGCGGGCCGTCGGCGATTACCCAGCTTGCTCCAGTATCGCGGGCGATGTCAAAGGCAGTCTGCTTTATTTTGCTGACCAGCTTGCCGGAGTTTTCCTCGCCTATGCCAAGTTCCGCGTGGACAAGCGTTCCGTGCCGCGTATCGGACACGAACCATTTTCCCGACAGCC
>JAQVSV010000109.1 GCA_028700325.1 Elusimicrobiaceae bacterium
CTCCTGTCGTCGGTGGTGATCGCGGTTGTTTTCTGGACGCTGGGGCACTTCCTGCCGGAAGTTGATTTTCTGGCCCGGAAGCTGGGCGGGCTGACGGGCATGGTTTTAAAACCGTTTTTGTATATCGTGCCGAACATGACGATTTTCGCCGTAAACGATACCGCGGCGCCGTTTCCGGGCTGGCATGTGCTGGCGGGTTACGCGGGGTTTTATTCCCTGGTCTGCCTGGCGTTCGCCTGGGCGCTGTTTCGCAGGAAGGAGTTTTGATGCAGGCGGCGCGGGCAGACAGGGTTTTTTATTGTGCGCTGGCCGCCCTGTCCGTGCTGTTTTTAGCCGCGCAGCAGCATGCGGCCGGATTCAGAAGGCATTATCCTCCCGTAAACGAAATCACGGCCGCGCCGGACGCGGCGATGGAAACCCTCGGGTTCGTGTCGTTCGGGCTGCGCCGGCTGGGTTCGGATATAAGCTTCATCAGGCTCATGCAGTACTACGGCACGAAAGAGGGCGTAAGCGGCGAGATGGCCGAGTATGCCATGTACGGGCTGGCGGAGCGGCAGGTTTCGCTTTATGACAAGGGCAGTTACCCGCAGCTGTACGATCGGGCCCGGCGGGTGCTTTTTCTGGATCCGTACAATAAATTCGCCGCGCTGTACGCGTCCTGTTCGCTGGCGTTCAATCTCGACCGGCCGGACGAGGCTTTGCGGCTTTTGTTTTTCGCGCGCCGGTATATGCCGCTGGATACGGGTTATAACGCCTGCATCGCGGCGATCGGGTTTTCAAAGGCCCGGAATCCGCAGCAGGCGGCGGATCTGCTTGACGGAGCGGTGAACGATCCCGACTGTCCCTCCATGGTAAAACAGCTGGCCGCGTTTCTGAACAAGCGCATCAAACGCTATTCGCGCGCCTACGCGATTTATCAGGATCTTTATCTTACTTCGAAAGACGCGGGTTATGTGAAGAATTCGCGCGAGCAGATGATCAGACTGCTGCCGGTATTAAAGAAAGAGGGTCTTCCCGTTCCTCCCCCCGCCCGCTGATTCATGTTAATTCGCGTTGTGCAGCGCCTGTTGCCGGGCGGCTTGCAGCACGAACACCAGCAGCAGCCCGATTATCAGCGGCGACAGCATCACGCTGGTGAACTGGTTGATATAGGCTTTCGGCACCAGAATCAGCGCGAACAGCATGCAGAATACGTCGTCGAGCGGGTCCGGCGGATCGGTGTTGATGTAATAAAACAGCGGGATGAAAAAATACAGCAGCCTGTAATCGGCCGACAGATAGGGCAGCAGTGTCATGCAGCAGACGAGTATCGCCAGTTCCATCCACACTTGCCGGGCGTATTTGAAAAACCCGAGCATGGCCGCGCCGAATATCGCCATAACCGCCAGCAGATATGAATTGAGCACAAGTGCCGTATGATTGCGCAGAAAATCCGGGCTGAAAGCGCGCAGCACGGTTCTTACCGCGCCGAACAGGCTGTGCCGGCAGAGCAGTCCGATCGGGCCGGTCACATATTGCTGACAGTATGCGTCGAGGCAGAGCCTGTGGTTGTGCCAGTTCCGCGCGAACCCGCCGGGCAGCAGGGCATAGCTGCCAGCCGTTAACGCCGCGGCCAGCGCAAGCGCGAGCAGGGCGCAGCGGTACTGCCTGCGTTTCACGAACAGGAGCAGGAATATGGCGGGCAAAGGGTTCAGCGCCATGGCTATCGCCAGCGCAGCGGCGCTGGCGGCGTAACGGCGGGCGTTCAGCAGGCCGACGGACAGGACGAGCGCTGAAAAAACGATTATTTCCAGATGCGCCCTGTCGAACGCGAACAGAACCGGGTAGTTCAAAATGCCAAGCGTGATGATTCCGGCAATCCGCCACGGCAGTGGGAACCGCTTGAGGCTGAACGCCGCATAGCCCAGCATGGCGGCGGCGAACAGCATGAGCAGGACAAACAGGCCGGTTTCCGCGTCGGCCCGGGCCAGCAGCCGTACCGCCTGTTTCAAAAACGGGAAATGCGCGTTGGTAAATTTAATCTTTCCGTAGGGGTCTTTGCTGTATTTGTGTTCGTTGATGAAATCGTTATAGCGGTCGTGCGGCGAAAACAGGAAAGTGCCGTACTGGTAACCGGCGGGTTCGCCCGCTCCGATAAAGGCGTGGTAACCGGCCGCCAGGGCCATGCCGGCCAGAGTCAGCGCGATAATGGTTTTAAGTTTTTGCAGGCTTTGCACAGATTTATTATAACAATTCGCCAAACCAGGCCTGTGCCCTGTTTGTTTTTTTGCGCAATATTGTAAAATGGAATCAGTTGTCGAGGTTTGCTACCACCATAATGCGTCTACAAAAGAGGAATCACTCCAATGAGAATACTTTGTCTTAACTGCGGCAGTTCATCGCTTAAATACCTTCTTTATGACTGGCAAAAGAAAACCACGCTCGCCAGCGGGCTGGTCGAGCGCGTCACAGGCACAGGCTCTTTCATCAAACACAGCATGCCTGGCCGGGAAGAGGTCATTATTAACAAGGACTGCCCCACCCATCAAACCGCCATTCAGCTTGTGATGGACACGCTGATCCATCCGCAGCACGGCGTCATAAAATCGCCCGAAGAAGTGAGCGCGGTCGGCCACCGCGTGGTGCATGGCGGCGAGAAATTCACCAAATCCGTCATTATCACCGACGAAGTGTTTGCCAGGATCTGCGAAACCTCCGATCTGGCGCCCCTGCATAACCCGCCCAACATCATGGGCATCGAATCCGCCCGGAAAGTTATGCCTGACGCGCCGCACATGGCCATTATGGACACCGCCTGGCACCAGACCATGCCTCAGCACTCCTACCTTTACGCCGTGCCTTACAAGTGGTATGAAAAATACGGGATCCGGCGGTACGGGTTCCACGGTACTTCTTTTCTGTATACCGCCAAACGCGCGGCGGTGCTGCTGGGCAAAAATCCGTTCGAATGCAATCTGATCATCTGCCATATAGGCAACGGCGCTTCCATCAACGCGGTAAAAAACGGGGTTTCCGTTGATACCAGCATGGGGCTTACTCCGCTTGAAGGGCTGATCATGGGCACCCGCAGCGGCGATATGGATCCCGCGATCGGCTATTACATCATGGACAAGGAAGGCTGCTCCGGCGCGGAAATGCTTAATATCCTGAATAAAAAATGCGGAGTGCTGGGCATCACTGAAAAGTATGTGGACCGGCGCGATATAGAGGATAAAGCCGAAAAGGGCGACGTGCGCTGCAAACTGGCTATCGAGATGGAAGGTTACCGGATGAAAAAATATATCGGGGCTTATGCCGCCGCTTTGGGGCGGGTGGACGCCGTGGTGTTCACTGCCGGAGTGGGCGAGATGGGCGCGCCGATCCGAGAAGAAGCGCTTAAGGGGCTTGAATTCATGGGTCTTAAGTTCGACGCCGGGCGCAATAACGCCGCCATGACGCGCAATTGCGAATCGCGCATTTCGGCGGACGGTTCCGCCGTGCAGGCGTTCGTCATTCCCACCGACGAGGAGATTGTGTTCGTTGAGGATGTGGTCGGACTGCTGGAAAACCGGTACGACGAGCATACCCGTTTCGAGTACACGTTCCAGCGGCCTGATTACCGCAATTCACTGCGCGACGAGGAGTTTAAACGCCAGTTGAAAAAGAAACCGTGGCTGTTAAAGGCGGCGGTCAATCTGCCGGACGGCATTACCGCCTGACCCGCAGGTGTTTTAATAGGAAAGAAGCCCCCGTGCCGCGGGGGCTTTCTTTTTGAAGGGTTTATGGCAACTACCGGCCTGCCATGCGTTGAGCAGAGCCGCCGCGCCAGTCAACGCCGGATAGTGAAGGCGGTTTTTTCGGTTTTTTGCTTCGTATAGTATGCGGATTGAACTATCGCCGCGCGTGTAAAACAAAACTGGTTTTACCGGTCTGATCCGGGGCTGAACGTATATCACGCGCTTTTAGGCATTGGAGCAAAGCGGCCGTATCGCGTTTCACTGTTTCAGGGTCAGGGCCGGTTCGCACCGATATTTCAAAATACTGCGCCTCGTTGTAAAGCCACATTTCAATGGTTGTTTCGGGCAACGTGGCGCAGCCGGTTTTCCAGGTCGAAGAATAAGCCGGGCCGACGGGTTCCAGTTTGTTCCAGGGGATTTTTTTCCTGCCCAGCATGGCCGGCATCTTGCGCTGGAGCGGGCTGAACGCTTGCGCCGGGTCGCCTGATAACGCCTTCGCCGCCGACTGTTCCGTTATTTTCAGGCCGAGCGAAGTGGTGAGTTTTTTCATGCCGGGCGCACTGTCAAATTCCACTTTAAAATCTTTTGCTTCCAGCAGTTCGACAGGCATCGCTGCCGGCGCCGGGGAAAACTTTACGGTTGTTTCGGCGCGGTTGCGGCTCAGGCTCAGGCGCAGCACCACTCCCTGTCCGAGGCAGGCGCGGTCAGGCGTGTCGAAAAAATAAATTTTCCGCTGTTTTTCGGGGTGGGCGGGATCCAGCCCCAGTTTTTTCAATACCACGTTTGCCGGCCCGGCCAGGCGCACTTTGAATTCGGTTTTTGGTGCGGGTTGTTCGGGTTTTTGCGGTTCAATGACCGGATCGGTTTGCGCAAGCTGTTTCCGGTATTCCTCAAAAGTTAAGCAGGCCGCATCCTGCTCGGCGCAGAATGAGCGGGTTGTCGTAAACAGCGGCAGCGCGGCAAGCAAGGCCGCACCGGCGCAAAACCGGTTAAAAAAGTTCTTCATCGGGTTGGGCAGCCTGTTGCTGAGGCTGGTCGGGTTCGGATTCTGCGTCAGGGAAACACAGCCGGTCAACGCGGTTTTGCAGAGCTGCGGTTTCCGGGCTGGTGCCAAGGGCGACAAGCGTGTCGCCCTCCGCCAGCTCTGTTTCGGCGGACGGATTGATTTCGTACGTTTCGCCGCCAGCTCTGCACAGCGCCACTATCAGTGCCGGGAGCTTGCCGTCGCCCTCCAGCTGGCCGACCGTAACGCCGGCGGAAGCCGGGATGTTGATATCGCCGAAGCGGTAACTGCTGTTCTTGTCCTTGATCATCCAGTCAAGAAACCCTACGGCGGTAGGCCGCAGCATTTCCGACACCATGCGCAGCGCGCCTATCCGGTCCTGCCGGATAACCGAGCTGGCGCCGCTGCGCAGCAGTTTTTTGCTGCTGTCTTCGCTGAGCTGGCGCGTGATTATCCGCGCTTCGGGGTTGAG
>JAQVSV010000110.1 GCA_028700325.1 Elusimicrobiaceae bacterium
TGTTTCTGTATGACGAGAACATGAAGCTGCTTGCCTGCGCGGTGATGCGGCCCATGTTTCTTTTCGGCAAAACATTCGTGGTGTATGATCCGCAGGCCCGGCAGGTTGCGCTGATCATACGCTCGATGTTCCGGCTGACCCGGCATTGGTATATAGCAGATCTTAATTGTGAAGGCCGTTATGAAATGAGCGAAACTTCCGCCCTGAAGGCGGTTTTCCGCAAAATGTTCGGGCATTTGTGGGGCATGCTGCGGTGCGCTTATGTTTTTCGGGAAAATGGCGAGGAATCCGGGATTTTCAGGAAGGACTGGTCACTGCTGAACCGTTATACCCTGTTTATCCAGAATCCGCCGGATGTTGATTACCGGGTGGTCTTGCTGATGGGCCTGCTGGCCGACCGCATTGATCCCGACAGGTGGTACCCATGGCTAAACTGAGGCTTGCCGCGGCGGTTTTGGCGCTGGCGCTGGCGTGCGGCTGTTCGCGGGTGTTTCTGCCGCACAGTGTGGACGCAGAGATGGGTCGCAAGGCCGACGCCGAACTTGCCGGTTCGTTCAAACCGGCGGACGACGCGCCCGCGCTTGCCTATATCGCCGGGCTGGGCGACAGGGTGGCGAAGCATTCCGAACGCCCGGACCTGCACTTCAGATATGTGCTGGTTCATTCCGACAGTATAAATGCGATCGCTTCGCCCAGCGCGACCATCTACGTGACCTCCGGCCTGCTTTACGCCATGAAGAACGATGAAATCGCCGTCGCCGGAGTGCTCGGGCATGAAATGGCCCACATCATACAGCGGCATGCCACCGAGAAACTGCAGAACCGGCTCGGCCTGAAGGCGTTGATGCTGTTTTTCGGGGGCGACCAGTTTTTCGGAGGCGCGATTTCCGACACGGTGAGCGATCTTATAGGCGTGAAGTATTCGCGCGAAATGGAGCTGGAAGCCGATCTCTGCGCCGCGCGGTATCTGCTGGCCATGGGCGTAAACGCCAGCCGGGTTGACGAGTTTCTCCGGCGGCTGCAGGAAATTCCGGAACTGGCCGGTTCCGGGCGCGGCTATATGGATGAACATCCCCCCCTGGACGCGCGCGTAGCGAATATCGAGAGATATCTTCAGGCAATGCACAGCCGCAACAAGCGGAACTCCTCCGGCACATGATCCGGCAAACGGCATACGCGCTGGTTCTGGCGGTTCTGGCGGCCTGCCCGGGCCGGGCCTGTGCGGCAGGCGGAACGGCCGGGTCAGCCAATCCCGCCGTCATACTGGCAAAAGACGCCGTCCGCGCCGTTTCCTCGCCTATACGTTATGACCGGCGTGACTGGCTCACGTTTGCCGCCGTAGCCGCCGCGGGACTGGGGCTGTACTCCGTCGACGGCGATATCTCGGATTTTTTCCGGCGCAACGCCGTGCCGCCCGACACTTCAAGAGTTTTCAAAACATTCGGCGAAGGCAAATATACTGTCCCCGCGATGGCTGCCCTGTATGGCATAGGCTGCGCGGCGAAAGCCGGACGCTTGAAAACCGCGTCGACGCTGGCGGTGGAAAGTTTTCTCATATCGGGTTTTGCGGCAAACGCGATAAAGCTGGCGGTGCACCGGCACCGGCCCGGCAGCGGCGACGGGCCGGGCCGGTTTGACGGCGCTTCCTTTTCAAATGGCGACACATCCTTTCCGTCTGGCCACGCCGCCGTGGTTTTTTCCATGGCGGGCGCGTTTGCCGGAGTCTATGCCGACAAGCCTGTCGTTGCCGTTACCGCGTACAGTGCGGCGGTTCTTACCGGCCTGTCCCGCATCAACGATGACGCGCACTGGGCAAGCGACGTGTTTTTTGGCGCGGCGATCGGTTATTTCACAGCCAAAGCCGTTGTGCGTTACCATAACGTCCGCGCTGAAGCCGGCGCACCGGCAGTTGTTCTGCTGCCGGGCTACAGCAACGGGCCGCAACTGACGCTTGTGCGCCGGTTTTAAACACTTTTCCAGTGTCCGGCGGGCGGGATTTTGCGTTTGCATAAAGTATCCGGCAACGAAGATACGGCGGCGCGTTCCAGCAGGCGGATTTTGCGGTTGCAATGCGGAATTTTGCGGTTGCAAATAAGGAAAGAGGCCCTTGCGGGCCTCTTTCTCTATAGGAGGAACAGCTATTTGTATTCGAGACTGATCAGTCTGTATTTCTTTTCACCAACCGGCAGCACGACGGAAAATTCATCGCCGGTTTTCTTGCCGAGAATTCCTATGGCGAGCGGCGAGTCCACTGAAATGGAACCGTTCATGGGATCGGCTTCTTCCGATCCTGCCAGCGTGTAAGTGAGTTCCACACCTTTTGCGGTGTCTTTCACCGTTACGGTCGCGCCGATGCGCGCACGGGTTTTGTCCACCTGCATGTCATCTATGATCTTGGCGTTGCGCAATTTTGCCTCAAGTTCGGTGATTTTAGACAGGGTTTCCGCCTGTTTTTCCTTGGCGTAGGTATAGCCCGCGTTTTCGCGCAGGTCACCCTGCGCCATCGCTTCGCCTATTTCAAGCGACAGTTCCTGCTTGAGCGTGCGCAGTCTGGCCAGATCGCCCTGAAGTTTCTCATAGCCTTCTTTAGTTACATAAATACCCTGCATAAGCTCTCCGGAATTTTGAGTTTTTTTAGTATAGCAATTGAAGCCGCATTTTAAAAGCCGTTATTTGCCGCCGCCCATATCCGGCTGGTAAACGCCCGCGCCCACAAGATAATCCGCACCGGAAACCGCCACTTTGCGGATATAGGACATCTTGACCGACGGTTTCTCCGTGCCCGGCCTGGGCCAGGTATATTTTACCCACACGCCTTTTTCCGCGCTGGCTTTCTTAAACATCTCGCGCACGAAGGAATGGCCGTCAGTATCCTTCAGGTCCATGATGTTTTTGCCGACGTATTCGGGAAACAGCGGATCAACCTGCTCCGTTCCGGTCGAATCAATCACGAAAACATATACATCGGAAAAAATAAACCGGCTCGCCCGATCCTCAATTTCGGCAAAAGCGGCGGTGCCTTTTCGGACGATAAGCGCGGCCGCGGCGTCCACCGTATCCGACAGAAATATACGTTCTGTCCGCAAATCGTACAATCCGCATCCGACAAGGTATTTTTTTCCGCTTTTGGGCGAGGCCGCACTTGTGATAAAGGCGGATTTCCAGCGGTACGCTTTTTTTCCGCCCCGTAAAGGCCAGTAATAATGCACCCAGCCGCCTCCGGCATCAGCCGCGTCAATAAACCATTTCCCGATCGGTTTGCCGTTCAGATCCTTCAGATCCGCCAGACTGGCCTTTTCATTGTCAATGTCGGCAGGATAAACAACCCGTTCGCCATTAACTTCCCATACGAAAATATATACATCGCCGTGAAACCAGCGGGAATCCGGCTCACGGAACTCCTCGAATGCCGATTCGCCCTCTTTATTGACAAGCGCCGCCGCGGAATTGACCAGCTTTACCAGATTCTCGGTTTCGCGGTTATCGTATTTCTGCGCGAACGCGCCTGAACATATGCCCAGCAATACCGCAAGCCCCACCACTGTTTTGGCCATATTTCTCCCCATTGCGGTTAAACTTGTCATTTTATTCTACACTAATTCCGGCAAAAAAATACATCCTCCCCGGAAACCCGGCGGATTGCAAGGTTCGCGGATTCTGTATGGGCTGTTTAAAAGGATTTCCAGACGGATGCGCCGATTTTATCCGCCAGCGTATAGTCGTCTATGAAAGGATTGCGGTTGTTCTGATAGCGGGATACGAGCTCATTGCGGCGTATTTCGTTTTCATCCGGCGGATCCTGCCTGTTCCACAGAAGCAGGGTGTTGACTTTATTTGTCCAGAACTGCTGGCTATACCCGCCTGACCTTATGCTGCGGTCATGATACCGGAGCATGAAATACAGCATTGCGCGGGCAGAGTTGCCTTTATTGGCGTCACAAGGCTCAAACACCCCGTCGCTGCCCAGCCTGGAGCCGGAGTTTGTAGAATATATTGCCCGCGAAACCATGCCGTAAGGATAGGCCCCTCTCCGGCCGTTCGGGGTGACGAAAGTTGACTGCAGGTGATGCAGATCCGATTTCATCGGCAGCGCTTCCCGGAAAAACGATTGCGGCCAGCTGTGTTCCGCGTTAATGCCCTGCTTGTCAATAACCCCGTCGCCGTTCAGGTCATTCTGTTCGCGGTAAGAACTGCCATCTCCGGAAGTGCCCGGCATCAGAATCTGCGAATAAGCCGTTAAAACCCCTTTTTCCCCATTGCGCGAGATATTGTCAAGCTGGCTGTACATAAGGTACCGCGCTTCGCCGTAAGATAGCGATTTTGCGCCATCGTTTACATAATCGTGGAGCGCGTCAAACAGTTCCGCGCCCGACAGATTGTCAAAACCGGAAGCTTTCAGTTTCGGAGTGTTGCCGCCGGAGTAGTTGACGACGACAACAACGGCCGGCTTCCGGGCTTCATTAACCGCAGGAACGCCGTAATGGCTGGCTTTGCGGCCGAAGAACGAGGACAACTGGGAGAATGCGGAATTTGAGCCGTAACCGACTATGCCCACGAATTGAACGTCATTGCCGGAAGAAACGTTTTTTTGCTCCGCAGCCTGCAATCCCGGCAGAAAACCAAGAACCACAAAGACTGCGCATATAAATGAATATTGTCTGTTCCTCATAATCAGAAGTATTGCAGGTCCGCTGATATTTCGCATGGGCCTAAAGGCCCAATTTTCATTACCCGCAGGATCTATTTCCCGCTACCATTTAATCAGGCAGTCCGGGTTATCGGGGAAAATCCGGCGGAGGTTGGTGTAGTCTTCATCGCCGACCATTTCATGCCCGATTTTTTCGGAATGAGGCGACAGGCCCATCGGCCCCACGTTCTGCTTCGACATTTTGTGGATCACATAGTCACCCACATGCAGCAGCGCATCCAGCCCGGAGGCGGAATGCGCCTCCATCTGAAACCAGGTGTCGCCTTCGCCTGTTTTCCCGAATAAAACGACGCCCATCCCGGGAAACCGCACTTCATACTGGGGCGTGCTCACCCCGGGATAATGGGAGGAAATGCGCTGGCGCGCATCCGGCAACATCGCCCATTTGTCATACAGGCGGCCCCGATCCCGCACTATG
>JAQVSV010000111.1 GCA_028700325.1 Elusimicrobiaceae bacterium
GCCGAGGCTCAGGAACGGCCCGGCCAGAAATCCGCCGAGCAGATTGTCAACGCGGTAGCGTTTTTGCACCAGTTCGCTCTGGATCAGCACATCGTCCGAGCTTTCGCTGGTCACGCTGCCGCCTGCCGTGGGATAGATGGTGGTTTTGCCGTACGTCATCGAAACGCCGTTGTCCCAGCGGAGGTTGTCCTTGAAATACTCGACATAAAAATCCAGCGCGCCCTGCACGAGCATCTGGCTGTCGGCGGTAAGTTTCGTGTTGGAAAAATCGCCGTAGAGTGTGGCGTTGCTGATGTCGGTCTGCGAAAATAGCAGTTCCAGCTTGCGCAGGTTCAGCCGCACGAACGGGCGGATATCGTCGCGGTGCGCGGTGAAAGCCAGCAGCCGGCCGTAATATTCCCGTAACGCCGTTTCCCGGAACAGCGAATATAATTCGCCGAGCCGCCCGGCGCGGTAAAGCGTCTGTTCGGGGTTTTCCCGTACCGCGGAAGCGGCGGGCGGATTTCCGGCGGCGCGCTGGCCTTTGATAAAGCCGGTGAAGGCGGAATCGGCCGCGGCTGCGCGCGCCGCCCGCGCGGCGGACAGCCACTCCACCGTCAGGCCGAGCAGATCGGCGTTGGCTATCTGGGTGGAGCCAAATACCGAGGCCAGCGGCGGAAACGCCGCTTTGTCTTTGAGCAGATCGTCCGTGAACGCGATTTTGTAGATTTCATCCTTGTCTATCGGAATATTGGCCAGTCTGCCGTTCTCCGCGAGGCCGGAGGACGCCAGTTTGCTGACTTCGTCGTAATCCGGATCCGTTCCGTCGGGCGTTATCGGCGAAAAATCAACCGCTTTGGCCAGTTCCGCCAGGTTCGCGCCCGTTATGTAGCCGATATGGATTTTCTCCGCCGGAATCCACTGCGAGAACTGGGCCGCCGTAACTTCGCCGGGAAACCGCGCGGGCAGATTGCGCAATTTTACAAACGCGGCTTCCGCGCAGGTGCGTTCTTTCAGTATGTTGGCGCTTAGATTAAACACGGCCAGAGGCGGATAATACAGCGTGTTCCACAGCTCGCGCGGATCCGGCAGCAGCGCGCTGCTCCGCGTCGGTGAAAGCGTTTCCAGCAGATTGTAGTTGAGTTTGTAATACGGGTTGTCCGGCGCGATTGACCGGGGCCGGTTGTCGCCTGTCAGCTCGACCACTCTCGCGGGACTGAAACCCTGCCGTTCGCGTTTGAATTCCACTTCCAGCTCGCCCATGTTGAACGGCGAGCGCCAGGCGTTCAGGATAGGTTCCCGGTTTAATTGCCGCCGCCAGCCGCGCAGATCAACGGTGGACACTTTACCCGCCGCGGTATCGGAGCGCGGCGGCGCCTGTATGACAATGTCGTTGCCGGGCGTACGGAGCAGGTAATCCGACAGTTCGTCCTGCTCCAGCTGGGAAACGAAAACCGTCAGATCAACATGTTCGGTGTCGCGCAAAGCGCCGAGAATGGCGCGGCCTTCGCTGGCGTAATCGGACACGCTCAGCCCGTATTCAAAGGCGGTTTTGGGGTTGAGATCCGGCGCGCTGATCAGCGAATAGACTCCTATTTTTATGCCGCCGGCGTCGAGCACCGCGTATTTGCGCCAGCCTGCGTATGCGCCTGCCGCGCGGTCGAGATTGCCGCATACCGGCGTTATGCTCAAGGTTGATCCATGCAGCAGATATGGTGCGAGCGCCCTCACATCCTGCGCTTTGAACGCCAGGATATCCGTGCCCGATTCCGAATAATATTCCGCCAGCGCGGCGCTTGAAACCAGTCCCTCGTAAGGTTCCACGCCGCCGGTGTTGATGACAAACGACGGTATTGTCTGCCGCGCCGTTTTTTCTTTCTCCGACCGCCAGAATCCTATGCCGCCGACCGGCTTGGAGATCAGCGAAATCGCCGTCTTGCGGCCTTTGTAAGTCAGGTGGTAAACGGTGTAAACGGCCTGCTGCCAGGCGCCCGGCTGGATGGTTTCCCGGTTTGACAGCAGTTTAAACACCCGCCCGGTCACTGTTTCCAGCACGCCCGCCAGCACGGTTCTGGAGGAAACGCGGACTCCGCCCGCCAGTTCCGTTTCCGCCGCGGTTTTTGCTATCAGGCGTGCCAGTTCCGTATCGTCCGGCTGGTCCGGCGCGAGGATGGAAAAAGCTGTCTCCCAGACGGGCGTTTCCTCGAACAGCAGCGCGTCTTTTTCAACTTCCGACAGGCTTTCCGGACGCACCCGTCCGCTGTACGCAAGCAGATACACTCCGTTCTTGGCATAGGTGACGCCTGATTCCACCGAGTCCAGCCGGATGGTGTCGGTATTGGCCGAAACAAGAGTCTGCAGCAGCTGCAGCTGGTCCGGGTTGTTCAGGATGGTGTCATCATAAAACAGCAATCGCGCGGCGTCCGGTTTCGCTGCGCCTGAAGATACTGCCGCGCCGGCCGGCACGCCCTGCGCTGCGCCGGCAAAAACTCCGGCGCACAGCAGCTGGGCCAGTAAAACGGATATTAAATGGTACATGCGCCTCTGCGTGATGTATGTCACCAGCCGTTCGCTATGCGTTCTATAAGCATGCGCGGCAGGCCCAGCGCGGTCATTCTGCTCTGGGTTTTGGCAACGTCGTATTCTATTCTTTTTAACTCGAAAATGCCGGTGCTGGTGTCGAAAATGCCGCAGGAGGCCCGCACGTCCCTGTCGCGCGGCTGGCCGCAGGCGCCGGGATTTATGATGTAGCGCGACCCGTCGTTGGTCTTTATCCGGTCGCCGTCACGCAGCGGCAGCACTTCCGGTTTGTTCCCGTCCGGAGTTTTGCGCATCACAAGCGGCACATGGCTGTGCCCCACGAAACAGACGGGCGTTTTCCAGTAACTTTCGTTCTCCAGAAACTGGTCGGCGGTAAGCATGTATTCCTCAAGCGGATTTTTAGGAGAGCCGTGCACGATCGTCATGCCTTCGCGGCAGATGACGTGCGGCGAGCTCTGCAGAAAATCCATCGCGCCGCCGGACAGCACGTCCTTGACGAACTCAATGGACTGCCGCGCGTACGGGTTGAACCACTCGATCGGAATTTTGCCGAGCGCCGCCATGTCGTGATTGCCCATCACGCAGTCAAGAAACGGAAGCGAGGAGATCTCCTCCACGCATTTGTCCGGGTCCGGCCCGTAGCCCACCAGATCCCCGCAGCAGACATATCCCTGCACCCCATGCAGCCTGTAAAATTCCAGCATCGCTTTCAGCGCTTCGTAGTTGGAATGCACATCTGAAAAAATACCGTATTTCATCGCTTTCCTTTTGAAATTGAAATACCGTCCCCCTGACACTGCCGTTCCCTCTTGCTTCAAACGTTTTGTCCGCGCCCCGCCGCCGGGGTCAAACCGCCGCGGCAGCCCTGTCCTCTCCGAACGTCTGTTCCGCGAACTGCAGCGAAACAGACATCACTTTCGATACGCCCGATTCCTGCATCGTCACCCCGTACAGCCGGTCCGCCGCTTCCATCGTGCGCTTGTTGTGGGTAATGACTATAAACTGGGTCTGGCCGGCAAACTCGCGCAGCAGGTTCACAAACCGTTCAACGTTGGCTTCATCAAGCGGCGCGTCGGCCTCGTCCATAATGCAGAACGGCGACGGGTTCACCACGAAAAAACTGAACAGCAGCGACAGCGCCGTCAGCGCCTTTTCCCCGCCCGACAGCGCCCTGATGTTCTGGAGCCGTTTGCCCGGCGGCTGGGCTACGATCTCGATGCCGGTTTCCAGCAGGTTCTCCGGGTCTGTCAGCAGCAGGTCGGCTTCGCCGCCTTCAAACAGGGTCTGGTAAATCCGGCGGAAACTTTCACGCACTTTCTCGAACGTGGCGCGGAAATTTTCCTTGGTGGTCGCGTTGATCTTGCCGATCGCGGTGCGCAGATCGCGCCTGGCGGTTTCCAGGTCGTTTATCTGGGTCTTGAGAAATTCATAGCGCGACGACAGCGCGTCATATTCCTCCGGCGCCGTCATGTTCACCGCGCCCATGTTTTCAATCTGCCGGCGCATCATTTTTATGCGCTCGTAATCAATCTTGTAATCGGAATACTTCATCGCCGCTTCTTCGGCGGTGGTATTGTGCCGCTCGCGCAGTTCCTCAAGCGCGGCGTCCTTCTGCGCCAGATGGCTGCGGTACTCCATCTCCGCTTCGTGCGCTTTCATCTGGATATCGGTGGTTTCGGTTTTGAGCGCGTAGGCGGTCCGGCTTTTTTCATCAAACTCGCGCTTGCTGTCGGACAGCTGTTCCCGCAGTGTGGTTTCGCTTACTTCCAGTTCCGCCAGCCGGTCGCGCGTCTGCGCCAGTTCAGCTTCCGCGGTCGCGCGGTCGCGCCCCAGTTCTTCAATCCGCAGTTCGGCCTCGCCCCGCCGGCCGGCGCGCTGGCCGGCGCTTTCAACGGCGGCGACATGTTCGGTTTCCGCGCCTCTCAGATCGGATTCAAGGCTCCCGCGCCGTATTTTGTATTCGTAAAGTTCGGTGTTGAGAGAATCCTGCTCGTTTTTAAGCGCGGATGTCTTGGTTTGCGCCGCCGCGCGGCGCACCTTAAGCTCTTCACCTTCCCGGCGGATGCGGTTCTGCTCCGCCCGCAGGCGCTCCAGTTCCGTTTTCAGTTTGGCGATGCCGGCACGGTGGCGGGTTTCCTGTTCGGTGAATTTTTGACGAGCCGAACCAAGCGAATCCAGCCTTTCGTCGGCTGTTTTCAGCAGCTGCCGCGCCTGGCCCAGTTCGTGCTCCAGACTGTTGCCTTTCACCAGCTCGGAATTAAGACGGCTGCGCTGCGCGTTCAGGGATTCCTCGGTCCGGGCCAGCGCGCCGCGGTTTTCCTCGATATCCGCGGAAAGGACGGTGAAACTTTTGCCGGAGGAGGTCAGCTCCAGCCGGACTTCTTCCTCTTTCGCCCAGTACGGCTCC
>JAQVSV010000112.1 GCA_028700325.1 Elusimicrobiaceae bacterium
GGTAGGATCAAATCCCAGCGCGGTTATCAGGCTGTCTAGGGGTATCTTCATGTATTGAGGCTGTACTGTCAGGCCGTCTATGGAGACGGAAGCGAGCCAGCCCTGCGAGCCGATCAAAATTCGTTTTTCATCGGGCGAGAACATAATGCTGGCCGCCGGGAAATCCAGTGTCTTTGTCCAGAGCAGGCGCTGTTTCCTGAAATCGAACATGGCGAGCTCGCCTTTTTTTGACAGAAAGGCGGCATAATTGCCGTATTGTGAAAATTCGATCGCGACGGGCGCAGCTTCCAGTTTGGCCGCTTCGGCCAGGAATTCCCCGTCCATAAACCGCCAGAATTTTATGGTGCCGTTATTTTCGCCGGAAGCGAGCAGCCAGTCGCCGGGCGAAAGGCGCACAGCCTTTATGCCGAGCGCGAGCGGATCTATTGTGTGGGATTTAAGCCCGGTATCGGTTTTATAAACGGTGATGCCGTTTTCCGTTTCCGCCAGCACCAGATCGGACATGTTTGCGGAAAGCGCCGCTGCGGTTGCCTGCGGAAAGGATTTCGGGCTTATCGCCTCTTCGGATTTCGGTATTCTCAGCCCGAACGTGGTCTGCATCGTTCCCGAAACCACAGTGTAGGCGCCGTTTCTCGCGCCCCGCGCTGCAAGCAGGTTGTCGGTTGAATTCCGGGCAAAACAAAAACCCGTGGCGACTGAGACAAACAGTCCCGCGATAAACGGAAATTTCAGTAACGAAGCAGAAAGCCGTGACACTGTAGCTTTATTATGTAATATTTTGCGGGCGCGTTCAACGGGTTCTGTCTTTCCCGAATCCCATGCCGGCCGAGAAAGACGTTGTGATGTCGCAGTCCTGCAGGCTGTAGGTGACGCCTATGCCCAGCGGCAGCGGAAATCGCCAGAATTTGTAATAAAAATTCAGGCCGGCTCCGGTTTGCGGATAACGGGTATCTTTGTTCCATACCCAGGCCTGCGAAAAAAACGGTTCCGCCACCAGCTGCCCTCTTTTTGACCGGCTTAACAGGTGCGTAAACGAGGCTGTCGCGCCTGCGCCCTGCTCGCCTCTCCATTCGCGTGAATACTGGCCCGCCAGGCCTATAGCCGGGCCGGTGGGGATCAGCTGAGTGAACGGGAGCGTCCAGCCCTTTGCGGCCGCAAGATTGACGGACAGCCGGTCATGTTCAATGAATTCCCAGCTGTTGTGAACCGCTATCTGAAGCAGGGAAAAATCATTTGTCGAACCGGTGAAACCGCCTGCCCGCTGGCCCCGGATTTCGAAGGTATGCGCGCTGCCCGTTTCGGCGCGTGGCGTTATTCTTTCATTGAGATCGGACAGGCCCAGCCCGAAAATCGCGCCGAACGAGCCGGCGGATCTTGATAATCCGCCCCCCCGTTCCAGCGTGTACGCGCAGCGCGCCCCTACGGTGTTGTAAAGCCCGGATTGCGCGGGCGGATATGCCGTCGCGTCGCTGAACGAGTACTGCGCCTGCGAGAAAGAAAGGCCGAACTGCATACGGGTGTCCAGTTCCCGGTTTACCGACAGGCTCCAGTGTTCTTTTTTCCTGTTATAAGTGTTGACCGGCTCTCCGAACTTTTCCGGCTTCAGCCGGGCGGAGAAGGTGTTGTACGCCCCGTCGGAGTAGAAACTTTCGCTGTCGTTGTCGCGCCCGGCGCCGGCTCCGATAAAATAGTCGCCCAGTTTCAAGCCGCCGCCAAGCGCGGCCGTGTCGCGTCCTATGCTGCCGCTCAGGATCACCGTTTCGGACCGGCGGAAGAAATTGCCGGACAAAACTGTCAGGCTGAATTTGCTGCCGCTGTTGCCGGATGTGAACAGCGGGATCGGCAGGATGTACCAGCCGTCCGTGGCTTTGATATCAACAGCCACGCCACCGGCCGTTTCATCGTATCTTTCCGACACTTCAAGCGTGCGGAATATGCCCATCCGGTGCAGTTCCCGGCGTGTTTTAGCCTGCATTTCCGCGCTCCAGGGTTCGCCGGGTTTAAGCGGAATGCGCGAGAGGATGGTCGCGCTGCTGACTCTGGTTTCGGTGATATTGATCGCGGTTACCGGCAGTCCCTCCAGCGATGCGGGCTGTGCCTGTGCAGCCGCCGCGCAGAAAAACGCCGCAAGCCATGTGAACGCGAGATTCCTTTTCAGGCCGGATGTCATCGCTATATTCTACCTAAAATAGTCACGCGCTTTATACCGGGCGCAAAAAATACTATAAAATGATATGCGCAATATCGCGGTGTTTATCATGTTGTTTGCCATGTTGTTTGCCGGCTGCGGCAAAAAAGAAAGTTCGCTTTTTGAAAACGCGCGGAATGAAAAAGATCCGGTCAAAGCAGCCAGACTGTACGATAAAATTCTAAGCGAACATCCCCGTCATCCGGGCGCGCTTGCCGCGCGCGGGCTGATCAGCCTTGACGCAGGCCGCTATACCCCTGCCATTGAGGATTTCACCGCCGCGATAGAAGCGGATCCCCGGTCCGCCGGACCCGCCTATAATCTGCGCGCCAGAGCCTATGCGCGCATGAAACTTTTTAACAAAGCGCTTGCCGATGTTGACAAGGCGGCCGCCCGGAACGCCCGTTCCATCGAAACGCTGGATGAACTGGGCCGGGCTTTTCTTTCCGCCGGCCGCGCGGCCGATGCCGTGCGGGTATACCGCATGGCCGTGGCGGTTAACGGCGAAGCGGCGGAGAGCCGCATCAGGCTGGGCGAAGCCCTGTTCGCCGTGAACGATCAGGCCGGCGCGGTGCGCGAATTTTCCACCGTGATAACCGCCGCGCCGGACAAGGCGGGCCGGGCCTATCTGGGCCGCTGCCGCGCTCAGGTTTATATGCGCCAGTCCCGGGCGGCGCTGGCGGATTGCGCGCAGGCGGCGGATCGCGGCGTGACGGACGCACTTGCGCTTGCCGCGGATCTGTATTCCGCTTTGGGCGACAGCGCCACCGCGGCCGGCCTATACGCCAGATATGCGGATGCCCGGCCCGACGATTATGAAGCGGCGGTGAAACTGGCGGATTTGCTTTATGAATCCGGTCAATACGGCAGGGCGGCCGATATTTACGAACGAAGCGTGCGGCGATACGCCGCGCCGGTCGAGGCTGACTGCCGGGCGGTTTTAAGCCTCATGCGCGCCAACCGCTGCGAAACAGCCAGCCTGGTCGTGCCGGTGCTGATAAAGAATTTTCACAATGAAGGGCAGGCCTATGCCGCCACGGCCGCCTATCAGGCGTATTGTCTTAAAGACGCGAACCGTGCGCTGCACAGCATGGAATCGGCGTTCCGGCTCGGGTTTGACAGATTTTTCGCGCTTGAGCCCTACGGCGAGTACGGTTTTTTTCTGGATTTGATTGCTAAGAATCCTCAATACCGGCAGATGCGGGAAGCCGCCCGGAAAAACCGGTCAGCAGGGTCATGCCCGACCTGCGGCGGCAAACAGTAATGCCGCGCCTGCAAGGAACGGGATTTTAACACCATGCCGGATCTTGACGTTTATTTTTATGAGGCGTTTGAGGAGGAGCGCGCGGCGCTGGCGCGTTGTCTGCCGCCCGGCCTGCGCGCGGGGTTCACTTCGCGTGCCGCGGGTGAAACGCCGGAGCCTGCGGCTCCGCCCGCTTCTGTCATCAGCGTGCGGACACAGTCGGCCATACCGCCCGGCTGGTCGGGCGGCCTGCGCGCGATACTGAGCCGTACTACCGGTTATGACACCATGCGCCGCTATCTGGACTCCGTTTCCGAACCTGTCGTTTGCGGGTACCTGCCGCATTACTGCGCGCGCGCCGTGGCGGAACAGGCGTTGCTTTTATGGCTGGCGCTTTTGAGAAAACTGCCCTGTCAGACCGCTCACTTCCGGTCGTTCAACCGCGACGGCATCACCGGGCGGGAAACCGCCGGAAAAAATCTTCTGGTCTGCGGAGTCGGCAATATCGGCTCGGAACTCTGCGCGGTTGGCCGGGGGCTTGGCATGAACGTAAAGGGCGTTGATCCTGTGCGGAAATTCGCCGATGTGGAGTACACTCCTCTTGCCGAAGGCATAAAATGGGCCGACATCATCGTTGTTTCCATGAACCTCACTCCGTTTAACGGGGGCCTTTTCAACAGGAGAACCCTTGCCGGCGCGAAAAAGGGAACGGTATTTGTGAACGTGGCGCGGGGCGAACTGTCGCCTTGCGAGGAGCTGGTGGCGTTAGTTGCGGACGGCACGCTCGGCGCGGTCGGACTTGATGTATATAATGAAGAAGCCGAGCTGGGCGCAGCTTTGCGCGCCGGCCGCAGGCCGGACAGCGCGGAAGCCGCCGCGGCATTTGAGCTGGCCGCGCTGGAAAATGTCATTTTTACCCCCCACAACGCTTTCAATACCGCCGAAGCGGTTGAGCGCAAAGCGCGGCAGAGCGCGCAGCAGCTCGAGGCGTTTTTTAAAACCGGCCGGTTTCTCTGGCCTGTTCCCGAAAAATGAAACGATAATCATGAAACGGCCCGCCGCAAAACTTGAGTTAAGCGCAATTTCATGTGGGTTTTTCAAGTGGTTTCTCGTCGAGAAACCACTTGAAGTCAAGGTTTTATGACTTAATTTGAGGAGAAACTTTGCGGAGGCCGGTTGTTTGAAAATTCACCCGATAATATCGGACAGATACCGCAACAGGAGAAAGAAGTTTGGCTTTCGTTTCAACCTGATAGCCGGATTTCCGGTCATATGATTTTTGACGCGCGGGGTTTCAGCCGGTTTTCAAGCGATGAGGCGCACTTTGTAGCCGGCTGCTTCCAGCTCGGTTTTTACAACCGCCCTGTGGTCGCCCTGCAATTCCAGCACGCCGGATTTCAGGGTGCCGCCTACGCCAAGCCGTTTTTTGAATTTTTTAAGCAGTTCTTCCT
>JAQVSV010000113.1 GCA_028700325.1 Elusimicrobiaceae bacterium
TTGGGCGCGCTGGGCGCGCTGACGGGGCGCGGGCTGGCGCATATCGTTTTGTCGTTTGGAGTGATGCTGTGCGGGTTGTGGATTGCGCTGGGCGCGGCGGGCCGGTTTCTGTATCCCGGCACCGCGCCCGCCATGCTGATAGCCCTGACAGCGGCTTTGGCGGGCGTTTTTGCCGCGCTGGGCCTGGCGGCGGCGGTATTTACGGCCGACACGCTTAAAACCATACAGTCGGACGAACTGGACGGCGGGTCATGATAGAAGCCGTATTGAGTCTGCCGGCAGTTTTTCTTGTGGCCGCGCTGCTGATATATCTGGCGGGGCGCAGACTGCCGTTTTACGGGATACCGGTGGGGCTGGTGGTTTCGCTGTACGCGCTGGCGCTGTCGGCCGGGCTGTTCAAAGCCGCCGTGCAGGACAATATCGCGCTGCCTGCAGAAGCAAACCTCGACTGGTTCGGCATTCCGTTTCTGGGTTCGCCGCTTGCATTGCGGCTTGACGGGATGGGCATGCTTTCTTTGTTCGCGGTATGCGCCGCGGGGATGATGGCGCATCTGGTATCGGCCGGGCAGGTTGTAAAGGATCGCAATATCCAGCGGTATTTCGCGCTGCTTTCGCTGTTCATGGCGGGAATAACCGGCATCATACTGACCACGAACCTGCTGCTGATCGCGCTTTTCTGGGAATTGACCGCCATCGCCGCGACCGGGCTTATAGCGCACCGGTATCAGCGGCCTGAAAACATCGTCGCGGCGGTACGGCATTTTCTTCAGGCCAGAACCGGCGGATTGCTTCTGCTGGGTTCCGTTATTGTGGCGATGGTCAGCTTCGGTACCGTGGGGATTGAGCAGATCCTGAAACTCCAGCGCATGAATTTCGTAAACGAAACCGGTGTAACGGTGACAGCAGTACTGCTGCTGGGCGCGGTTATGTGCAGGATAGGGGTTTGGCCGTTTACGTCGGCTCCGGCCGGCATGGCCAACGCCCCGGCTCCCGCCGCCGCGCTGGTGACTGCGGCGTCGGGTTTTGCGGCTGTTTATCTGGCGGTGCGCTTTGGAGCGTTTGCGGCTGCGGCAAGAGGCGTCGGCCCGGCGGTGCTGTGGCTGGGGTTGCTGGGCGGAATGGCCGCCGCGCTATGCGCGCTGCGCGAGAAAGATATCGTGAAGGCCGTAATATACTGCGTGAGCGCGGAATTCTGTCTGGCGGCTGCCGCGCTGGGCGCGGGCGGAGGGCAGCAGGCTCTGTTTCAGGCGTTCTGCACGGTGTTTTGCGGTGTTTTGCTGATCATGTCGGGCGGGCTGGCGGCTTTTGTCTGTAAAAAAGGCGATATGTCGGAGATGGGCGGCCTGCGGTATTCAATGCCCACTATTCATCTGGTGTTTCTTACGGGCGCCGTTTCGCTGGCTGGCCTGCCGCCGTTTTCCGGTTTTTTTTCGAAGACGTTTATGGGCATGGTTTTTCAGCAGGTGCCGGGCGCGTTCGCAACGGCTTTACTGGTTTATCTGCTTTCCGGCATTGGCATATTCAGGGTTCTGCTGCTGACTTTTTACGGCGATAAAGGCAAGCTGGCCCGCCGCGCGCCCGAATATGAAGGGCCGGGTTCAACAAGCGGCACGCTGATTTTCGCGGCGGTTTCCTGCGCGTTCATGGGGTGGATGTTCACGCGCAAGAATGTTTTTTCCGCCATGCTTTCAATGTCGGAAAATCCGATGCCGTTCAGCTATCCGTCGGCCGCGCTTACGCTGTTATGCGCCGCGGCTGCGCTGGCGGCGGCATTGCTGGCGCGCAGTTCCGTGCGGGAACGGAAATGGAAGCGGCTGGCCGAGCTGAATTGGCCGGAGGGCGACTGTTCCGCCGCGCTGGGCGCGTTGGGCGGCGGTATTGTGAATTTTGCCGGTCAGGCTGACAGGCTGGAGCGTTCGGTTGACGGAGGCCTGTCGTCCGTGCTGGCCCGGCTGCCCAGAACCATGCGTTTGTTCGCAAGCGCGGTGTTTCGCATGCCTGACAGTGTGACCGATGTCCGCACGCCGGGCGACAGCCTTGCCGCCAACGCGGTGCTGGCGGCGGCGGGACTGGTCACGTTGTTTTTGATAATCGCCGTTTTAAGTTAAGACCAGGGATATTTTTATCGCTATGGGTATACTTTCAGTTATAATTGCGGCAAGCGCGGCGGGTGCGGCGGTCGTTGCGGTAATCCCGCCCGGCCGGGAACGGATTATGCGGATAACAGCCTTTTCCGCGTCCGGGCTGGGGCTCGCGTTTTCCTGTGTTGCGCTGTTTTTATATGCGCTGCCGAGCGGCGGCCTGCAATTTTCCGAACAATACCGCTGGATTGAGGAAATCGGCGTTACCGTTTCTTTTTCTTCGGACGGGCTGGGCCTGCTGGTGCTGGCGTTTGTGAATCTTCTGGGCTTGCTGGTGGTGGCGTTTCCGTTTGACTGCGGCGCGCGGAAAAACGAGTATTATTTCTGGCTGCTTGGTTCGCAGGCCGCGTTTTCCGGGCTGGCCAGTTCGGAGGGCGCGTTCACGTTTGCCGGATTTTGGATGCTTTCGCTGGTGCCGCCTTATTTCCTTGCCGGGATCTGGGGCGGCCGCGACAGGGAGCGGGCCGCGTTTAAGTATTTCACGCACCAGTTCTGCTGGGCGATAGCGCTGGTGGCGGTGGTGCTGGCGCTTCAGTCGGGTCATATTCCCGCGCGGTTTGACCTCTGGGCCTCGGCATTGCTGGCGGCGGCTGTGCTGGCCCGCGCGCCGGTTGTGCCGCTGCACCTGTGGGCGCGTGATTATTTTACGCAGACGCCCGGCCATATCGCCGCGTTAGCGGCGGGTTCGGGTTCAGCCTGCGCGCTTTATGCGGTTATGCGTTTCATCATTCCGGCTACGGCGGCGGGTTTTACGCCGCTTTCGCCGTATGTAATTGCGGGCGGCGCGCTGAGCATGATGGCGGCGGCGCTGCTGGCGCTTGCGCAAAAAAATCTTAAAGCGGTAGCGGGCTGTCTGGCGATGGCGGGTTCCGCGGCGAGTTTATGCTCCATTGCCGCGCTTAACGGTGCCGGGCTGACTGGCGGCGCGCTTGCGCTGCTGGTGTTTCCGGCGGCGGCCGCGCTGCTTTTGCTGACCGCGGAAATGCTGAGCATGCGTTTTGCTACGGCGGTGTTTGACGATATTCACGGGCTTTGCGAGATTATGCCGGGGTTCGGCATCGCGACAGGTTTTGCTCTGGCGGCTCTGGCGGCGGTGCCGTTGTCGGGCGGATTTATAGCGGTGTTTCTGATGCTGGTGGGAATCTTGAAAGTGTCGGTCTGGTGCGCGGTATCGGTTATGCTGGCTTTTTTATGTGTTGCCGGGGTTGTTGTCAGGATAATAGGCTCAATGATCTGGGGCAAATATAATAAGGAAGCCGTCCCCCCCCCGCTTGCCTGGACAGAAAGGATTGCGCTGGTTCCGTTGCCGGCCGCTCTTGTGTTTCTGGGTATTTATCCCGCGCCCGCGCTGGATTATATCAGTACCGCCGTCGCACTTGTTCAGCGGGCGTTGAAAACATTATGACAGATATCACCTGTTTCGCTTCTCCGGCAATTGCCATGTGTGCGGCAATGGCGGCCGCGTTCATCAGACCCGGCGCGAAAATCGTTTTAACGCGCCCGGCGTTTGCGCTGGCGGCTGCGGCTATGGGGGCGGGTTCATGGTTTGCGGCCGGGCGTGCGGGGTTTTGTTCGTCGCCGCTTTTCGTGTTTGATCCGCGCGTGCTGTTTGCCGATACGGTGCTGGGCGCTGTGGTCGCGCTGGCGGTGCTTGAGCAGAAAAAGCGCGCCGATCCGGCCGTAAAGGTTTGTGAAATCGGCACCTCGATGCTTTTTGCCGCGGCGGCGGGGCTTATGCTGCTGATCCGTGCGGCAGACAGCGTTTTGTTTGTAGCTGCATTCGCGCTTGTTTCTATCGCCCTGACTGTTCTTGTTGCCTCCGGGCCGGACAGGAAGCTTTCCGCTTCCGCCTGCGCGCGGGAGTTTTATTGCGGCGGATTCATGACTTTGGGCACGCTGGCCGGCGCAATAATGCTGTTTTGCGCAACTGGTTCCTGCGTTCTGGCTCCTGCTACGGGGACCGGACTGTTCACTGCGGGCGCGCTTACGCTGTTTTCGGGGCTTTTGTTTCTGGCGGGCGCGTTTCCGTTCAGCGCGGTAGCGCGCAATGCCGTTAAGGCCGTTGACGCAGGGCCGGGCATGTTTATGACTGTGGCTGTGCCCGCAGTGGCGTTGTTATGCGCCGCGCGGCTGGCACCGCAGATACACGCCGGCGGAGCGGCGGGCGGGCTGGTATTCGCGGCTGTAGGCGCGCTTACGGCGGTGTCCGCCTCCATAGCAGGACTGTATCAGACGGATTTGAGGAAACTGGTCGCCTGCGTCGCCGCCGCAAACGCGGGCTGGGCGATCTGTCTGTTCACGGCGGAACAGAGCCTGGCGCAGATTTTGTTTTTTCTGGCGGCTTTTATGCCCGCGCTGGGCGGCCTGTTTATTGTTTCGGGCGAATGCGGGGAAATTTGCGGTTCGCATGAGATAGCCTCGCTTAACGGGCTGGCGCGCAGGGCGCCGGCTACCGCGCTGGCCGGACTGCTGTTCATTGCGGTGCTGGCCGCGTTGCCGGTTACGTCGGGTTTTGCGGCAAAGTACGCTTTGCTTGCACTT
>JAQVSV010000114.1 GCA_028700325.1 Elusimicrobiaceae bacterium
GCATCAAGTTCTGCTTGGTTTATCTGCGTAATCGCTTCGCTAAATGCATGTTCAGACATCAAGCCGTCTGCATAATATGCTGCTGCTGTTGTGCGCATATCCGCATACTTTTTAGTGATGGCTTCTTGGCTGGTGTCGTGGGGCCGGATACTTGTGCTGCTTAACGAAAAGCCCGCCGTCACCGAAAGCGCCGATTCTGTGGCGGTGCCGAGGCTGGAGGGCCGGATAAAATTCGAGAATGTCAGCTACCGCTATCCCACCGGCGAGCGCGACGCGCTGAAAAATATCAGCCTTGAAATACGGCCGGGCGAGCAGGTGGCGTTTGTCGGGCCGTCGGGGTCCGGCAAGACGACGGTTATCAACCTTATGCTGCGGCTTTTCGATCCGTGCGCCGGGCGCATAATGTATGACGGGCTGGACTTGCGCGAGGCGAGGCTTAAGGATCTGCGCGCGCATATCGGGCTGGTGGGCCAGAACACGATTTTATTCGATGATACCGTTTACCAGAATCTTTCCATGGGCGCGCAGGCCGCCACGCACGGGGAAATAGAGCAGGCTGCGAAAATAGCGAATGCCGACAGGTTTATCATGGACCTGCCGCAGAAATACGAAACGATGCTGGGCGAGCGCGGGGTAAAACTGTCGGGCGGGCAGCGGCAGCGGCTGGCGATAGCGCGGGCGGTGCTGAAAAATCCGGCGGTGCTGTTGCTTGACGAAGCGACCAGCAATCTCGACACGACGAGCGAGAAGTACGTTCAGGCGGCGCTGGAACTGGTGCATAAGGACCGCACTGTGGTGATGGTGGCGCACCGCCTGTCAACAATCAAGCACGCGGACCGGATTTATGTGCTCAATAACGGCGAAATAGCCGAAACGGGCACCCATGCCGAACTGCTCGCGCAAAACGGGATTTACGCCAAGCTGTATGAAATTCAGGGCGCGGGAAGCTGAAAAAAATCCAAACCGCAACGGGTGCTATGAATACCGCAACAGAATATGACATCATGACCGAACTGAAAACGCTGATAGAGAAATACAGGACTTATGTGCCGGACGGCGACACCGCCGTTCTGGAGAAATCCTACAAATACGCCTGCGACCGCCACGCCGCCCAGAAACGCGCTTCGGGCGAGCCGTATTTCATCCACTGTGTGGCCGTGGCCGACACGCTGCTCGATTACAAACTCGATCTGCCGACGGTCTGCGCCGCGCTGCTGCACGACGTGATCGAGGACACCGGGGTTACCGACTCCGAGTTCGAGGCCGAGTTCGGCGCCGAAATCACGCGGCTGGTGCAGGGCGTGACTAAAATAGAGCGGCTGTCGTTCTCGTCAACCGACGAGGAAACCGCCGAAAACTGGCGCAAGATGCTGATGGCGACCGCGTCGGACATACGCGTTATTCTCATCAAGCTGGCCGACCGGCGGCACAACATGAGCACGCTCGAGCACATGCCGCGCGAAAAGCAGATCGAGAAAGCGACCGAAACGCTCAATCTGTACGCGCCGCTGGCCCAGCGGCTGGGCATGTTCGGGCTCAAGAGCGAACTGGAAGATCTGTCGTTTAAAATGCTGGAGCCGGAGCAGTACAACACCCTGTCGGCCGCGCTGGAAGGCGGGCGCGTCAAACGCCAGCAGGCGCTGGAGCGGTTCAAGGCCGATCTGGAAATGCGGCTGGGCGCGATGGCGATTGCGCACCGGGTGCTGGCGCGCGCGAAAAACATTTATTCGTTCTACCGTAAAATGAGAATGCAGAACCGCCCGTTCGAGGAGATACAGGATTCGCTGGGCGTGCGCATCCTCACCGACACCGTGGCAAACTGCTACGCGCTGCTGGGGTTCATCCATTCGGTGTACAAGCCGGTGGCCGGCTCTTTCACCGATTATATAGCGATTCCCAAGCTTAACCTTTACCAGAGCCTGCACACTACCGTGGTCAGCCCGACCGGCGATATCGTGGAAATCCAGATCCGCACCGAGGAGATGCACCGCACAAGCGAGTACGGAATCGCCGCGCACTGGCGGTACAAGCTGGGCGGCCGCAAGGATCCGCATTTCGACGAAAAACTCAACTGGCTGCGCCAGTGGCTTGAGTGGCTGCAGGATCTGACCAGTCCGCGCGAGTTTCTGGAAAGCCTGCGCACCGACATGGAGCTGCATCAGGTGTTCGTGTTCACTCCGCGCGGCGACGTGAAGGTGCTGCCGCACGGCGCCACGCCGCTCGATTTCGCCTACGCCGTGCACAGCGATGTGGGCAACACCTGTTTCGGCGCCAAGGTCAACGGCAAGATGGTGGGGCTGGATTACCAGCTCAGGAACGGCGAGTTCTGCGAAATACTCACCCGTAAAAACAGCGTGCCCAAGCCCGGCTGGATCAAAATAGTGCATACCGCCGCCGCGCGCTCGAAAATACGCCACTACCTGCGCGAGCACGGCCTTGAGGAGGGGATATAATGTCCGAACCCGATTTTTCTGATGATTTTTACGAATCGGAGTACGCGCCCAAACCGGGCCGGCGTTCCGCGCCGGCCGAACCGCCTGCCCGGGAACCGGATGACGAGGCGCGCCGGCTCAGGGCCGCGGTGAGCGCGGCGGGCCCGGCGGTAATAGAGTGCTGGCGCTGTCATAAGAAAATTCACGATATTGACCGGTACTGCCGGCACTGCGGAAAAGGGCAGGGCGTTTGTGTCCCCTGGACCTACAAGCCGTGGGGCATTATCCTTATAACCTTGTGCATCGGCCCGTTTTCATTGTGGTATGTATGGCGGTCGCCCGTGTTGAAACGGGGTGCGAAAATCGGGTTTACCGTAGTGCTGGCCGGTCTTACGATATATGTGGCGGTCGCCTGCTATAAATTTTACATGATGGCTATTTCCATGCTGACCGGAAGCGGCACTCTGTCGGCCATGCAGGCGATACTGGGGTCCTGAGCGGGTCTGTCGGGCCGGTGTTTTTCGCGCGCTCGGCGCGCGGGCGGTCAAAGGCGGGGTGTGGGGCATGGGTCCGCCGGTACTTGCGCCGGACCGCTGCCCGTAATAAAATTCCGGCAAGATACCGTGCCCGGGGCATGTCACGAAGTTACTTGCGGTGCGGGGCGTGCGGGATATTATGAACATAACAAAGCGTTTGCGGAATCTGGCGGCTGCGGCCGCGTTTTTAATTGCCGGCGGGGCGGTATGTCCGGCGGCTGAGTTTTGCGGCAAGCCGCTGCTCGATCATTTTTATAAAGCCGCCGCCGCGCGTGAAACTCCGGCGGCGGAGCTGAAAGCGATTTCCGACGGCAACCTGCGCGCGCTGCAGGAGCGGCTGGCTCCGCTGTCGGCGGAAGAGAAGAGCCTTGTCCGTAAAATCGCCGCCAATCCGCCCTATAAGGTTCACCGGCTGAAATTCCAGTATCTGCCGACAGTGCTGGAGCTCGGCAAACTGCTGTCGCGCGCGGAGGCCGAAGAGCTGGAACTGGTCGCCAAGCCGCTTCACACTCCGGCCAGGGAAGACCGGCTGTTCGGCGCGTACAACTGCGTTTTTGTGGCGGTCGGGTCGCCGCTGGGGCGCGACGCTTACGGCGACGTCGTTGTTTATCTCAAAGACGGCGTTGACTATGGCGGCTGGGCGACGCCGTGGAGCGGTTATTATTTTCTCGGCCGGAACAAATTCAAACTGCTGCTTGACAAGCCGGCGGCTTTTACCAGAGGCGTTTATCAGGAGCAGGGCTGGCCGCGCGCTTATGCGCTGATGGCCGTGTCCGCGCTGCGTGCCATGCCTGAGCAGAACCGCCGCAACGTGCTGTACCGGCTGCTGGGCGAGAGCCGCAGCGGATTGTGGGAAATGTTTGACAGCGAGCGGCTCGGCTATCTGGAGGCGAAATACGACAGGCATGTTTCGCTGGAGCAGGTGCGCATGATTTATGTGCCGGACGGGCAGTACGCCGAAGTGCTGCGCTGGCCGCAGGCGCAGCGGTGGAGAGCCATTATCGCGCCGGCCGGCGCGATGCCACAATAAAACCTTTGTTTCCGCTTCCGTTAGTGCTGTTCGCCCGCCCGGCTCATGCCGGGCGGGCGAACAGCAGTAACAAGCTAAAATTCCGGCTGTCGGTTCCCGTTCCGGCCGGGTTGAAACCGCCGTATTGTTTTTTTAAGGATAATTAAAAGACCGGTTCTCAGTTCAGGTTGTTTTGAAACTGCACGGGCTCAAGCGCCTTTGCCGGAGGCGGCTCCGGCGCCTGCGGCATATCCAGATCGGTATCCGGGTCGAGCTCATTGGCGGTTGGCTCGCTGGAGATCGAAATTTGCGGTTCGGCTGGCGACATCAAAGTCCGGGGTTCGGTTTCTTCCGGCTGGTCAAACCCGGTTTTGAGTTTTTTAACGGATCCGCCGCTGTCG
>JAQVSV010000115.1 GCA_028700325.1 Elusimicrobiaceae bacterium
TGTAAACAAGAGCGGCACGGACGGCGTCGTTACATTTTCATTTACGCTGGTCGCGTTCGCGTATAAAGGCTGATATGGCAAGAACGGCAAAAACCATTATAACGGCGGCATTGCTGGGGTTCGCGGTCCGCGCCGGCTGGGCGCTGGATCTTATACCGGTTTCCTCAACCGAAACGGTTGCGCCGGCCTCGGCGGACGGCGGCAGCGTTTTTTCCGGGCGGGATCCGTTCATGCCGGTTCCGGCCGCGCCCAAGGCGGAAGAAAAAAAATCATTTTCCGCAGCGATCCCGAAAAATTACCAGCCGGAGCTTGCGCGGCTGGTGTTTCGGGGCAAGGCCGAGATTCTGAGCGCTGCGCAGGCCCAGCTGTATGATCCGGTAAGCGGCAGGAGCTATTTCGCGACGGGCGGAAAACTGTACGACAGCAGGCTCAAGCCGCTCGACGGCGTGACGGCCGAGATCGGGGAAACCGCGGTTACGTTCACCAAAGGCGGCCGGAAAGTCGTCTTGACTCTTGGCAAAAAGAAATAACGGGATCTTTCGGAGACGGAATTATGAGAAAAACCATTGCGGTTATCATGTCGGTGCTTTTCCAGGCGGGGCTGGTTGCGCCTCTGTTCGCGGCGGAGGGCGCGGTCCGGCTTGAAAAGATTATCGCCACAAAAGACTCGGTGCTTATCAAAACCGCCGCGCCGGTGCAGTATGACACGTTCAGCGCGAAAGAGCCCGCCAAGATTGTGATCGAGCTGCTTAACAGCGAATTAAACAGCGGTTTGGAAAAAGTTGTTCCGGTGAAAGGCGCCGGAAGGTTCATCAGGGCGGTTACCGTGGAGCAGTATCAGGTGAAGCCCATAAAAATCTGCCGGGTCACGCTGGAGCTTAACCGGAATGCGGCTTACAATGCCGTGGCCAAGGGCAATGCCGTGGCGGTGTTTTTGAGCGATGCGCCGGCCGAGCCGAGAAAAGCTGCGGAAGTGCAATACGGGGCCGGCGCTTCAAAAGCGTCTTTCGTGGACATAATGCAGAATCTGCCGCAGGACAAAATCAATATTGATTATGACACCGCCGATGTGCGCACCGTGCTTTCCTCGATGGCCGAGCAGGTGGGCTTTAACATAATTTTCGCCGAGGATGTCGCGGGCGACGTGACAATGCGCCTTAAAAACGTGCCGTTTAAGGAGGCGTTCTGCACAATCCTGACCGTCAATAGCCTGAACGCGCAGCAGATGGGCAACAACATTCTGCGGGTGACCACGGCCCAGACCGTGAAGTCGGAGAACGCGACCGCCGCGATGGTGACCAGGGTGTTTCCGCTGCATTATATGCGGGCCGATGAAATGAAAGTGCTGATAGGAGATGTGATCACGGCGGAAGGCCGCAAGGGAAAGGTTACTTCAAACGATCCGCATAACATGCTGATGGTGACCGACGTGCCCAGCGGGCTGGACTCGATCGAGCGGCTGATTTCGCAGCTCGACAAGCGGCCCGTGCAGGTGCTTATCGAAACCAAACTGGTGGAAGTGCATCTGACCGACTCGCTCACGCTGGGCATTGACTGGAACGCCTACGGCGCCGACCAGTCCACGATCGGCAGCCAGACCGGCCTGAATTTCTACGGCAGCGGCGACGTGCAGAACCAGGCCTATACCGGCGTTACCACCACCGGGCTGGCCTACCCTTACACTACCGGCAACAATATCTACACGCCGCTGAGCAACAAAACCGACGAGGGCGGGACCGGCGTCAATTTCCCCAGCGTGGCCGATGAAATCACCGGCGGCGCGTTCCGGTTCGGGCGCATAGCGGGTAACATGTTTCTGGACGTGACGATCAACGCCACCGCGCAGAAAGGCAAAGCCAAGGTGCTGTCCGACCCGAAAGTCGCGACGGTAAACAACAAAACCGCGAAAATAAACATCACCACCCAGATCCCCTACACCACCAGCGAAACGACGAATACCAACCCGACCGTGACAACCACCAAAGTCACCTATATTGACACGGGCATCACGCTGGAAGTGACTCCGCTGGTAAACGACGACGGCAGAATAACAATGAAAATAAAGCCCACCGTCAGCCAGAAAGCCACTTCGGTGGCCGAGGCGACCGGCGGCGCGCCCGGCGTGGACACGCGGAGCGTGGAAACCACCATTATCACCCGCGACGGCGAAACCATCGTGATAGGCGGCCTGATTTACGATTCCGACTCCAACGTGCTTTATAAAGTCCCGCTGCTGGGCGATATTCCGCTGCTGGGCTGGTTCTTCAAGAAGAAAGTGGACGCCCGGTCGAGAATCGAGCTGCTTATTTTTGTCACGCCCAAAATCGTGGCGAGCTGAAAAGGCCTTGTGATAAAAAAGCGCCGCTTTTCGCGGCGCTTTTTTTATAAATTCCGCTCACAAAAACCCTGCGTCGGCCGGTGCGGCATAATGATTGCCGGAATGGCATAGCTCAAGCAGTGGGATTCGTGTGCAGCCCCGCGCAAGCCGTGCAAACGAAGTTCGGACCCAAAGAAAACCCCGGCGTGCCGGTAAAGCGTAATAACAACCGGCAGGCCGATGGCACAGCCGGGGGAGCTTCATGAAAAAAGTGCGCGGCGGTATTTTCGAGGGAGCGGGGCCGGAGGCCGGGTAGCTCCCGGCCCGGAGAAATTTTGCGCAGGCGCCCGTGCCGGACGGGCCGGTTTCATTCCAATGACAAATAACGAAAAGCGTAACGAGCGAACGGAAAACGCGGCATCAGCCGCGGCGGCGGTTCCGCTGCGCGCCGGGTTTGCGGACAGCGCGGCCTCCGCGGCCGCCGCGCGGCTGGCCGCAGCGGAGAAATGGCTCGCCGCGACCGGGCCGGAAGATATTTTGCTCGCGCTTGGCGGCGCGGTTCTGCTGGCGCTGTTTCCGCTCGCGCGGGGCGGCTGGGACTTGTGGGCGCAGGCTGCTTTTGAAGTACCGCTGTTCGGTGGCGCGGCGTTATGGTGCGCGGTGAAACTGCTGCGCGGGCGGCTGCCGCGGTTCGGGCCGGGCGCGGCGCTGGCGGCGTGTGTGCTGGCGGCGGCGTTTGTGTCGTGCTGGCTGGCGCCGGTCGGGTGGGTGAGCTGGCGCGCGTTTAAATGGCTGGCGGCCGGGCTGGCGGTATTTGTGTTTGCGCCGTTCGCGGGGTCCGCCGGCAGGAAAGCGGGGCTGGTTTTTCTGGTTTCGACCGGCTGGTTCCTGTGTCTGCTTGCGGGATACCAGTTTCTGCGCGGC
This sequence comes from Elusimicrobiaceae bacterium, assembly GCA_028700325.1. NCBI lineage: Bacteria > Pseudomonadati > Elusimicrobiota > Elusimicrobia > Elusimicrobiales > Elusimicrobiaceae > Elusimicrobiaceae bacterium. Next base: position 3,242 of record JAQVSV010000115.1, read on the forward strand.
GGCGATGTGACCGGCTCCTATTTCAACCCGAACGCATTTTCCGGCCTGTTGGTCATGCTTGCGCCTTTTGCGTTGCTGGGCGGCTATGCCGTGTCGGGCGCGGTTTTTGCGGGCACGATCGCGCTGGCCGGCGGGCGCGGCGCGGGCGCGGCGCTGCTGATAACGGCCGCGCTGTTTCTGGCCTGCCGGGCGGGAAAACGCGCGAAAGCGGCTGCCGCGCTGGCTGCGCTTGGCGCGGGGCTGTGGATCTATTTCGCGGATTTCTCGTCGCTGCAGCACCGGCTGGGCTGGTGGTCGAGCGCGTGGCAAATGTTCACGCTGCGCCCGCTGACCGGGTTTGGCGGCGGCGTTTTTGAATATATTTTCCCGGCCGTGCATGACGTGTCGCGGTTCCGGATAGGTTCGCTTTACGCGCACAGCTGGCCGCTGGAACTGCTGTCGGAATACGGGGCGGCCGGGTTTGTTCCGCTGGCGGCGCTCACCGTCCGGCAGATATACCGGGCGCAGGCGCCGCAGAAGTGGGCGGCGGTTGCGGCACTGGTGCTTTCGGCGCAGGATTATACGCTGAGCGTGCCCGCCAATTTCGCGGTTTTCTGTTTTCTGCTTTCATCGGGCGAGCGGGCGGCGGCGGAGGATTGCGGCGCGGTTTTTCCGCGCGGACTGCGGCTGTGCTGTGCCGGCGCCGTTCTGGCGGCCGGGTTCGGAATATGCGCCGCCGTGGCAAATGAATTTACTGCCGAGAAAGAGTATCTCGCTGCGGCGCGGCTGTACCGCGCGGGCGATGCGGCCGGCGCGGTCGCTTGCGCCGAACGGCTTGCCGCGCGCGAGCCGCGCTATCCCGCGCCGCGGCTGCTGATTGCGCGGGCTCGGCGCGCGCAGGCGGAGCGGGAGCATAATCTGCCGCTGCTGCTTGCGGCGGCGGTTTCCTATGAGCGCGCACTGGAACTGCACCCCTATCATATTCTCGCTTATGACGAACTGGCCGGCATTTACCGCATGACCGGCAACGGCCGTGCGCTGGCCGGGCTTGCCGCGCGGCGC
>JAQVSV010000116.1 GCA_028700325.1 Elusimicrobiaceae bacterium
CCATGACTTCGGAACAGCACTTTGCGGCGCGCCGGAAAAAGATTAAAATCATCCTGCATATTCTTAAGCAGCACCTCAGGCAAATCGAAACGCAGTAAACCGTTTAATACTGGTACCAGGGTTTGCCTTCGGAAGACTTTTCCTCCGAATTTATATACACCTGCCCGAACCGCGGCGAATTCGAATCTCCTATCACAAGCCAGCCCCCCGTCCCGGAAAGCGCGCCGCCGATATCGGGAGGCAGATTATCCTCCTCGACAATCATCACATTGCCGGACACAGGCGCGCCCGGAAGTTTAAGAGGGGGGACAGCCGGCAGATAATCCGGCACCAGCTCGTCAAGCCGGGAAAGACTTTTTCCTTTATTGGCCGCGACATACTTGGCTGTGGATGCCCGGAAAACCGCCAGCGTCGCTTTAATCTCCTCGAGCGACATTTCGGCCGCCGGCGCTGTTGAAGCCGCCACGTCAGGCGCGGCAGCTCCGCCCGGCGCGGGCCGCTTTTTCGGTTTAACCGCGGTAATCGGCTTAAGCGTACTGGCGATGGCGGCGGGGATGGCGTCCATATCGTCAATAAGGAAAGGAATGTCGCACAGGCCGGCTTTATAATATTCCTTTCCGAGCGCCTGCAGGTCAAGCTCAAGCGCGCGCACGCGCCAGCCGAGATCAAACCCTGTTTTAAAACAGCGGCTTTCTCCGCGCGCCAGCCGGATATCCCGGCGCAGCCGGTCAATCGCGGAACGCAGTTCGTTATAATCGCCGCTTTTAGGCTTTTGGGCAATATCTTTTATGATGGCGATATATTCCGGCATCTGTTCGATAGCCATTTTCAGGTCTACCTGCGCGGCGATAAGTTTCTCGTCCGGCTGATCCTGAGCCGCAAGCGGCATGACAGCGGCCGCGCAAAAAAGCAAAACGGCAAAAACTCGTTTCAAAATCATTATCTCCTCTCCAATCTGCCAGATCAAACCGGCGCGACATAATAAAGATATATTATTAGGGCGACTGTGCGCAACCGCATGTTCATTACCGGCCGGCTTTTTACCGGCATGGCTGCCAAGTCCGGTTTTTCTGCTACAATTATTATATGTGCCCGGCAGAATTCCGCATCAACCCCATAATCCCGCTGGCCTATAATATGGCGGACGGTTCGGCGCGGTATGCGCTGTTTATCGGCGCCGGCGTGTCAAAAGACGCCGGCATTCCCTCCGGCACGGATATCCTGCTCAAAACGCTGGCTCTCATTTACCAGATGGAAACGGGAGCGAAGGCGGCTCCGTCCGGCGCCGAACTCCGCAAGTATTACGAAAAGCATTTCGCCAACAGTTCCTACTCCGACATCGTGTCCGCGCTGATGCCCTCCAACGAGGAACAGCGCGACTACCTCAAAAACCTGTTCGCGGACAACGCGCCGGGGTCAGCACACCGCGCGATAGCGCGGCTGGTGAAAAAACGGATCGTCCGCTTCATCATCACCACCAATTTCGACAGCCTGCTTGAACGCGCGCTCGACGACGCGGGCCTCAACGGCTTTTACACCGTTTTCTCCGAAGACGAACCCCGTTTTTCCAAACCCTGGACCCAGGAAACCGGATGCAGAATTTACAAAACGCACGGCACCATTGAAAAAGGCAAAATCCGCAACACCAGGAAAGATCTGGCGGCCCTGCCCAGATCTCTGGCGCGCGACATAGCCGACATTATCGAACGGCACGGCCTGATCGTGCTGGGTTACGCCGCCAACGAGTACGACCGCGCCATAGCCGCGCTGCTTCAGAAACGCCGGTTCACGGGCTACAGCCTCTACTGGGCGGCTTATAAGGGCGAGCTGACAAAAAAGGCCCAGGAAATAATACGCCGGCAGGACGGCATTGTCCTGGAAACAGACAGCGCGTCCGAATTCCTCGACGAACTGGCCGCCCGCATTGAAATAGCGCGCGCTCATTCCGAGCAGAGCAGGAGCGCGGTTTATCAGGCCCGGTTCAAAAACCTGTTCCTGTCGCCCGCGCCGGACATAGAAATCCTCTACACAATAGATGCCGAGCGCGACAAAATCATCCGCCGCGTAAATTCCCGGCTCGATTCCGCCCCCGCCAGTTACCCGGAACTGTGGCCGGTATTTACGGAGCTGTTCGGCTTCTGCTCCAATTACCTGATGCTGACGGAACAGATTGCCCGTTACCGCCCGGCGGATTTCAAGCATATCCTCAGGATTTTCGAACCGCTGAGCCGCTCGGCAAATGATCCCGGTTTCGGCAAAACCGGCGTGCGCCAGTACCTGTGCTTCTGCCTGATGGAAATAATCGGCGCAATCGCTATCGAGCACGGCAAATTCGCCCTGCTGGCGGAACTGCTGAGGGTAAAGCGGCTGAATTTCACGCGCGACGGGCTGGAAAACATCATGGAATGGGATCTGCAGCCGGAGTTCATTCACTCCCGCCCGGGGCGCGATCCCGACGAGGCTAAACCCATCACCGTGATTTTCCAGTATCTGCTGGAACTGGTGAGCGCGCCGGGTTTCGCGCTGGAATTCGACATCAAAACCCGGCTGCTGGAAGCGGATCTGATGTTTCTCGCCCATTCGGTGAAGTTCCCGCTCAAAGCAAGCGCGGCCTTCTGGTTCGCACGCTCGCCGGTATACTGCGGAAACGGCTCGCCGGAACTGTTTAAGCGGATAAAATTCGATCCCGAGCTGGCGGAAACCGTGGGACGCGATTTCCTCGGCTCCGATGCCGCCGACCTGCTGCGCACGCTCAGCCGCGCAAAAACAATCATCCAGACCGATTTCGCCAACTGGTACCAGCGGTCCCGCTCGGCCGAGCAGACGCTCTCGGAATTCTAGCATATGCCAAAAGATCCGCTCGACCTGACCGCGTCTTTCCATCGCTGCTGGGACACCGTTCATCCCGCGCTGCCGGAAAAGGCCGTTCAGGCTTTGAAAAAACATAAAATCATTCTGGTGCCGGGTTTCATGTCGCGGATTTACACCGAACCCGTGACTATTATGGGTGTGGAACTGAGGCTCGGCAATTATTTCGACGAACAGATGCACTGGCTCAACGGGCTCGGCGTCAGCCACACGCGGCTGAAACTTATCGCAGGCGGATTTTTTGAAAAAAACGCCGAACACCTGGTGGAACTGATACGCGACTCGGAATACCCCGTAATCGCGCTGGCCCACAGCCGCGGCGGGCTCGATACGCTTGAGGCCTTACGGAAAATGCCGCCGCTGGCCGATAAAGTGGCAGGCGTAATCACCATCCAGTCGCCGTTTCACGGCACACCGGTGGCCGATTACGTTCATGAACGCGATATCATAAAAAAAATTTCCAGGCCGCTGCTTACTCAGGCCGGAGAAACCGCGACCTCCATTTACTGGCTGACCACGGATTTCCGCAAAGGTTATCTTGCGCGCAACAAAGCCGTGATAGCGGAGATCGTTAAAAAAGTGCCGTTTATCTGCGCGGGCTCACACTGCACGGAAGACGAATTGCGGCAGGACAGCACGCTCAAGCTCTCGGCGGCTATCCTGCGCGCCGTCGGAATACTGGAGCACGACGGGCTTGTCAACCTGCAAAGCACGCGCCTGCCTGGCGCGCAGTTCGTCGCGCTGGAAAAAACCAATCACCGCATGCCCGTGACCAACACAGGCGACTCGTTCGACCGGGTGCGGTTTACCCGCGCGTTGCTGTTTCTTCTTCTTGAAACCTTAAAGGCTGTTTAAGCGTAAAAAAAAGCTCCCCCGCATTCAAATACAGGGGAGCCTTCGAATTTCTGCCTGCCGATCTTGCCGGAATTTCCGAATTACCGGGAATCGTCATTCGTAAAGGGCGGCAAATCCGTGTCAAAATCATCGCTCCCGAAAGTGGTCAGTTCGCGCTTGCTTATCTCGGCGAGAGTAAGAATTATCAGAGTCTGGTTATCCGTATCCAGATACAGCCCCTTCCCGATTTTAGCCAGTGCGCGCTGCGTTTCTTCCATAAGTCCGGTGAGCTGCGGCAGCAAAATTTTTCGTTCCGCCTCAGAAATGCTGGACTTGCGCGCCTTGAGCAGATCAAGCGCAAACCCCAGCTCCGTCGAACAGGTTTCAAGGCTGTCGCAGGCAGCCTTCTTGTCCGAACTGACCGCCGTGAAAATACCGGAATCAAGCGCCCGG
>JAQVSV010000117.1 GCA_028700325.1 Elusimicrobiaceae bacterium
ATTGCGCTTGGTGTCGGCTTTGTCACGTATCTCATAGGGCTTTCGTTTGCGCTGGGCGCGTTTGCGGCAGGACTGGTTCTCAGTGAATCAGACCACGGACATCAGGCACTTGGCGACATAATACCCCTGCGTGACCTTTTCGGGCTGTTGTTCTTTGCGTCGGTCGGCATGCTGCTTGATCCCCGCTTCGTCCTGGACCACATCCGGGAGGTATTGATCCTTGTTGTAAGTGGTTTGGCCTCTCGCTGCGCGGCACGGAGCAGGAAAAATATATTCTTTATGTGTTTGACAAAGCGCTTGCCGCCGCCGGGCCCACGCCGCTGTTTTCGAACAAAAGCGCGGACGTGCTTGACGTGTATATCCTGACCGCCGCGGAACTGAATGCCCGCGGCGACCCCGTTACCGCCGAAAAAATTTTACGGCAGGTGTACCGGTACAGGCCGGATTCCCCGTGGCTGCTGCTGGAGCTTTCCTATATCGAAGCGCGCAAAGGCGATACCGCCGGCGCGCTTGAACTGCTCGACCGCGCAAGGCGGCGCTCCGCGCCGCAGGGCGCGTCCGAAGCATACGCGAGAACGGGCGATATTTATTTCAATACCGGCGCATACGCGCGAGCCGGAGAAATGTATCGCAGGGCGCTGGAACTCAATCCCGTACAGCAGCTTGCGCTGGACGGGCAGGCCGCATTGCGGGCCATGAAAACCGGGCCGGGCGGAACAGGGGATAATGAGGGAGAGGGGTTATGGCATCAATAATACTTCAGTTTCAGGGCACGATACGGCTCAAAGCCGGAACCGACAGCATCAGCGTGTCCGGCGGCACCGTGAAAGCGGCGCTGCAGGATGCGGCGGCGCGGCTGCCGGCGGAATTTGCCGAAGAGCTTTACCGGAACGGCAAAATCAAAACCCATTTCATTTTCATTCACAATGGTGAAATGCTCAACGCGTCCGCCATAGGAAAACGCAGGATTTCCGACGGCGACATCGTGCGGCTGTTCGCGCCCGTCGGCGGCGGTTAGATGAAAATAACCGTGAACGAAAAAACCGTCACGCTTCAAGCCGGCATAACGGCGGAGGCGGCAAGGGCGCGGTTCCGTCCAGGAGCGGACCTCGTTATTCTCAACGGCGTGCCGCTGCGCTCCGCGCGTGATCAGATGCTCTCCGAAGGCGACCGCCTGGTTCTTATAACCCGCGGCGCCACGCCGCCGGCGCGCGAATTCGAAACGATGCTGGCGGCCCGGCACGGCGCAGGAGTGTACGCCAAACTTAAAAAATGCGCCGTGGGCATAGCGGGCGCGGGCGGGATCGGTTCGCATGCCGCCATGAGCCTTGCCAGAATGGGAGTGGGAAAGCTGGTGCTAGCCGATTACGACGTGGTGGAGCCGTCCAATCTCAACCGTCAGAGCTACTGTGTCAGCCAGCTGGGGATGCCTAAAGTTTCCGCTCTGGCTCATAATATTGAACAGGCCAATCCCTATGTAAAAGTTAAAACCGTCCGCAGGCGGCTTGATTCCGGCAACACGGCGCGTATTTTTGCGGGCGTGGATGTTTTTATTGAGGCGCTCGATTTGCCCGAGGAAAAAACGAGAGCGGTCGTGGCGTTTGCGAAAGTCTATCCCTCCGTGCCGGTTATAATGGTTTCGGGCATCGCCGGGTGCGGCCCGGCTGGCGAAATGAAAACGACACGCGCGGGAAAGAACCTTTATATAGTAGGAGATCTGGAAAGCGGCGTTTGTCCGGGCGCAGGGCTTATGGCCGCGCGGGTACTGATTGCGGCCGGCATGCAGGCGAACCTTGCCGCGCGGCTGTTGCTGGGGCTTGAAAAGCCACTGGCGTAAATTGCTGAATGGTGTTAATATATACATAAATGAAGAAGTTTATCTTTTCAGTTGCCGCGTCAGTTTATCCGTTTTTATGCGGAGGTTGTGCCGCCATGTCGCGCGGGACCACTCTGCCGTGGCTTGAAGTGATGCACGAAACGGGCAATGATTATTGTGTGCGGTTTAATATCAAAACGGTGCCCGCGTCGGCTTTGAAACGTGTGCGGGAAGGTAATTTCTGCGTGGAAAGCTGCTGCTGGGTTTATTCCAACGAGCCAACCGCTTTTGTGATTGATTTCAACAAAGGCGCGGAACGCGAACTGGCGGCTTACGGTTCCGCGCCGGTCTATGATCCGGCGCTGGTGACGGTGGAGGTGTCGCGCCCGATGCTTACGGGTTTGGTGTCGGCGCGGGTGCAGCCTTCGGTGATCGCGCGGGACGGCACGGTTGTGCTGCACGCCACCAGGGTTATGGGCGGCAGACAGGCCGTCAATGACGTGGAGGGATCCGACGATGCCGAAAGCTATGAAGGCGGCTATGCCGGGGAAGACGATACCCCTGCCGCAGAACCTGACGTGAAAGAAGACTATTTCACAAAGCGCAAACATTCAAGCTCGGACGTTCCGATATCGAAAGCCAGCCCGGTGGATCCCGATTCCATTCCTAAACTGAAACCGCTTTTCAGGAAAAAAGGTTCTGTTTTCGAGAATATGGAGAAGCTGGTTGAGGAATCCGGAGTGCAGGATCCAGTTTCCGCGAAAAACGCGCAAAAGACCAGCGGATTCCGGCCCGTTTCACAGATTGTTTCCAATTCCGGGAAAAACACGGCGCCGCCGACCGCCACGCAGAGCATACCGGCCCCTCCCGCCCCGGCGGATGATGTAAAACCCGGATACTCCAAATCTGCGGTGGTGAAATTCGCGCAAAAGCGCATTGAGCCGCTGGTAAAGCTGGAGTTTGACAACGCCGCCAAAACCGCCGTGCAGAACGGTCTGCTTTACAAGGCGGGCAAGGTAGGCTGGACGGTGAAGGCCGAGTCCGAAACCAAATACCGGCTGTTCTGCAATTTTTACGCCGATATGGGCAAATCTCCCGACAAGCTGGATCGGCGCATGTACCCCTGCGGGACCTGGCTTGTGGATATGCCGTCGAAGCAGGTTTCCCCGCTTGACGAGCGGGCAAAAAACATCTGGCAGTAACCGTACACGGAGGCCCCGATGTGCATTGTGTTTCTGTCGCCCAATTTTCCGCCTAACTACGGCAATTTCTGTCTTCGCCTTAAAGAAGAGGGCGCGCGGGTCTGCGGGATAGGCGACTGCGATTTCTCCGTCCTGCCGCCCGAGCTCAGGGCCGCGCTTGACTGGTACTGCCAGGTGGACTCCCTTTACAATTACAATGACGTGCGCGACGCGTTCGCCTATCTTGAATACCGGTTCGGGCCGGTGGCCCGGGTTGAATCGCTCAACGAAGCATGGCTGGAAACGGAAGCCCGCCTGCGCACCGATTTCAAGATTGCGGGCTGCGGCTCGGACGGTATTTTGCAGGTGCGCCGGAAATCGCTGATGAAGGAAGTTTTCGCGGCGGCGGGTATTGATTCGGCGCGGTGGGAAATAGCGCGCTCGGTGGAGTCGGCGCTGGCGTTTGCCGGGCGGGTTGGCTATCCGGTTATCATCAAGCCTGACGCCGGAGTCGGCGCTGATGATACTCACAAATTGAACACCGCTGGCGAGATCCGCGATTTTCACGGGTTCCGCAGCGGCAGGGAATACATTATAGAAGAGTTTGTGCGGGGCGGCATTGTAACGTTTGACGGGCTGGCCGGCGCGTCCGGCGAGCCGGTGTTTTATACCTCACACGTCTACCAGCAGGCACCGATGGATGCCCTGCACGGACAGCAGGACGTGTTTTATTACTGTGTGCGCGAGGTGCCGCCTGATATTTGCCGGGCGGGCCTGAAACTGCTTGAAGGGTTCGGTATCACGAACGGTTTTTTCCACTTCGAGTTTTTCCGGCGTGAGGACGGGGGGTTGAGCGCCATGGAAATAAACGCTCGTCCGCCCGGCGGAATGACCCTTGATATGTTCAACTACAGCGCGGATATGGACTGC
>JAQVSV010000118.1 GCA_028700325.1 Elusimicrobiaceae bacterium
CCAGCATGCCACACAAATGCCCGAACATTTTGCGGAAACCCGCCTTCAGGGCGGAAGTTTCGCTCATTTCATAACGGCCTTCACCATTAAGATCTGCTATATACCAATGCCGGGTCAGCCGGAACATCGAGCGTATGATCAGCGCAACCTGCCGGCCCTGCGGATCATACACCACGAATGTTTTGCCGAAAAGAAACATGGGCCGCATCACCGCGCAGGCAAGCAGCTTCATGTTCTCGTCATACAGAAACATGCGCTTGGGCACCACTATCGAAAGCGCCAGAAACCCCACCGCCACCACAAACGAAGCCGCGCCTATCCGGCCGGCCAAAGCGGCGTCGGGCGAACCGGTAAGGTCAAAAGCCGTCCGGGCGGCCATCGCCGCGATAAAAACAAACGCGCTCAGCCCCGTCGCCAGCTCCGTGAAACGCGGGCTGACGGCGGTATATTGCCGGTCCTGCGCATCGGCCGCTTCATAAACGGCATGGAAAGCCAGGTACCGGCGCGCGACTCTTAGCGGATAAGGTGAGTTGGGATCAACGCTGAACGGCGGATTCTCCGGCGCGGGCAGTACCAGCCTGAGCAGAAAACTCAGTACCGTAAAACCGATAACGGCAAAAATCAGTTTAATCTGCGCTCCGAGCGCGCGTTTCGGGAGCGGCGGAAGCGAAGCCAGCGGCCGCTGCGCCGGGTTGCCTTCCGGTGGCAGTTTAAATGCGGTGCCGCCGGCGGCCGCATCCTGACCCCGTATGCCGGAATTCGCGCCCGCCATGATGCTGGTTGTTTTGCCGGTTGAAAGAAGCCGCAGCACGGCCTCGTCCGGCACGTTCCCGGCCTGCGCCATATAAATCAGCCCGCCGGCCCTGAAATAGTAATCAGCCAGCTCGCCGCCAAGCTCGGAATAAACCGTTTTGCAGTATTCCCAGCCGTTGGCAAGCGTGCCGGTTGAACGCGAAACGGCTTTTTTGCGTATTTCGGTCTGCGCGCAAAGCGCGGAAAATCCGGCTTCGTCATCGGCGGTTTCTTCCGACACCGACACCATCGCGCCGTTGTACCGGGTAAGGGAAAGAACCTTGGAAACGGTTTCCGCCTGCGGATATTCCCGCCGGTTGAGCGACAGCAGCAGCGCGGTATCGCGCGGACCCGAATTGACAACCGGGCCGGTAAACGCCGGGTCAGGCGGAACGGGCAGAACCGTCACGCCCGCCAGCAGCGTCTTCACCTGGGAAAAAGCGGCAACGTCCTTCAAAACAAGATGGTAAAACCGCCCGCCCGCGTTGAGATAGCCCATCGTGTTCATGCCGCCGGAACTGCTCCAGGCGAAATAATAGTAGACCGCGGAACCGGACACCAGCCTGCCAACCCCGGACGGCTGCTGCAGATTATCAAGAACAAGTTTCCGGTCGGACTGAAGCTGGCGGCCCAGCTCGGCCTGCCCGGTTATCCCGAAAAAAGGGTATAAAGCGAGGCGGCTTTTGCCGGAAGTTACTTCCAGCGTTGATTTCGGCAGCAGTTTCTGGCGGGCGGGTTTCCACCCGGCCGGCAAAGTCATGGACAGGGTGCGGCAATCCGAATAAAAAACTCCGGCCACGGCGTTTGCTGCGAAAAACGCCAGGAAAACAATTGCCGGAAAAGCAAGAAAAAATCTGCGCAAGAGGGTTCCCGTGACTATTTCGTGACTATTTTAAAAGAAAATTATAACATTTCCGCACCGGCACCATAAATGATATCATATATGGCAAGAGGAAGGGGGGGGAAGGCATTGTCATGAAATACCTTATAATTTACGCGCATCCGAATCCGAAAAGCTTTTGCGCGGCGGTGCGTGATACACATATCGCCGCGCTTGCGCAGGCGGGTAATGAAACCGAACTGCTCGACCTGTACGCCGAAAATTTCAAGGCCGCGCTTGACAGCGCGGATTTCTCCGCATTCGCCGCGAACACTCTGCCGGACGATATAAAAACCGCGCAGGCCAAAATAGCCCGCGCAGACATGATAACACTGATTTACCCGATCTGGTGGATGTCGTTTCCCGCCATATTAAAAGGTTTTATTGACAGGGTGTTTCTGAAAGGGTTCGCCTACGACTATACGCCGCAGGGCCCCAGGGGCCTGTTGTCCGGCAAGCAGATCATTATTTTCAATACCGCCGGCGGCTCTAAAAACGAATATGAAAAATCCGGCAACCGCACCTGCATAGAGCATCTCGCCAGCGACGGAATTTTCCGCTTCTCCGGCCTGCGGGTTACACGCCATGTTTTCCTGTATGAGGTGCCGTTTGTGGCGGACAGGGACCGCAGGGAAATGCTGGAGTCAGTCCGGGATTTCACGCTTAAATTAAACCCAGCAGCAAAACCCGGAGTTTGACCGGCGCAAGACAATCCATTTATGAAAAACATGCACTCTTTTATTGCTGCGCTGTGCTGGTGCGCGCTGTCCGTTCCTGCGGCGGCTGAACCCGGCACCGCGTTCACCAGCCGGCCTTACAATACTGTTTCCGAAGCGCGCATTGTAGCCGAAAGCATACTAAAAACGGGCGCGCCGCTCGGCCTGCGTTTTGACCGGTTGGAGCCGCGCCAGAAAGGCGGCTTCTATATACTGCGCGGGCAATCAAGCGGCCCGATTGAGGTAATGGAATACAACGCTTTCAACCGCTACGGTTCGCGGCAGGAAGCAACTGCTGCCGTCCGGGTGCTGGCTTCGGCTTTCAAATCGGCCGGGCTGCCGGTGCTGGCGTCGTCCGCGCTGAAAGAGGACGGGAAATACTCCATAACAATCTATTATGCCTGCCAGTCCAATCCGGACGACCTGAAGAAATTTTCGCACCATACCCTGACCTTGCAGTCTTGCGAACGCGGCACAACCAAACACCTGAAAACTTTGGGAATACCGGTTATTGAAACCGGCAAAACCGGGGAAGGCTTCAAAATAACGCTTCTATCGAAGGGCGCACCGCTGCTCGCCTCCGGCAAGCGCTCCTTTGCTACGCTTGCCCAGGCCGCCGCCGCAATGAAAACCCGGCGTGAAGAACTGGCGGCCGGCAACGCGCTGGTGCTTTTCTCCAATACCGCCGCCACACCGGACGGGTACAATTACGGCATTGCTTACATCGAGTAAAGATTCGGTTATGGAGGAAAAGCGCATGACAACGGCCTATTCGGCAAAAATCAGCGGGGAGCTGGCAGTTTCGCAGCAGTCGGTAAACGCGGTGCTTGAGCTTATGGATGCGGGCTCGACAATTCCGTTCATCGCCCGCTACAGGAAAGAAGCCACCGGCAATCTGGATGAAGTGGCCATAGCCAGTATCCGCGACCGGCACGCCGCCCTCAAGGAACTGGACGAACGGCGCGGCGCGATTCTCGCCTCCCTCACGGAACGCAACCTGCTGACCGACGAATTGAACGCAAAAATTGCCGCCGCCGAAACCCTCTCGAAACTGGAAGACATCTATCTGCCGTTCCGGCCGAAACGCCGCACGCGCGCCACCGTCGCGCGCGAAAAAGGGCTGGACCCGCTGGCGCTGTTTCTGCTCGCGCAGGCAAACGCCGACCCGCAAACCGAAGCGCAAAAGTATATTAACGAGGAAAAAGAAGTGCAGACGGCAGAAGAAGCGCTGGCAGGAGCGCGCGATATAATCGCAGAAACCGTCAGTGAAACGGAAGAAGCGCGCGCCCGCATGCGAAAGCTGTATTTCGACAAAGGGGAATTCGTTTCCAGGGTTATCACCGGCAAGGAAACGGAGGGCGCGAAATTCAAGGATTATTTCGAATGGAAAGAACCGGTCGCCAAGGCTCCTTCGCACCGGGTGCTGGCCATGCGCCGGGGCGAGAACGAGGGAATCCTGATACTCCGGGTAAC
>JAQVSV010000119.1 GCA_028700325.1 Elusimicrobiaceae bacterium
TTATTTCCTGACCACGGGCTGGGACCGGTTCGGCATTTTCTCCGAATATGGCTTTACCGTAAACAAACGTGACATCGGACGCAAACGCACCCATATCTGCACTTCGCCGGAAATGCTGAAATTCGTCATAAAAGCGTGGCATGCGCTGACCGGCATACTGCGCGAAAACAAATTCGACCGGGTGCATGTTTTTTTCGGCGTGCCGACCGGGCTTCTTATATTTCACCCGGGCCTTAAAAACTCGCATGTAACGCTCTGGGCCGGCGGCTCCGACGTGCCGTGGCATAACAAAGAACGCTTCTGGCTGCTCTACGCGTTTCTTACTCCCGTGATAAAACGCATCTGGAAAAAAGCGGCTGCGGTAATCTGCAACAGTTCCGACCTGCGCGGCGAAGTGCTCCGCTTCAGCCCCGGCCTGCAGGTGAAAGTGCTTTATAACGGCATTGACACCGACAGTTTTCATCCCGCGGAAACCGTCCAGCCTCCCCGCCCGTTCACGGTCTTATGCGCGGGGCGGCTGATCCCGTTCAAACGCACCGAAACCATTATTCGGGCCGCGGCGCTTTTGAAAGCCGCGGGCCGGAAAATGCGCGTGCGCATCGCGGGAGAAGGCTCGGAACGCGCCGCCCTGGAAAACCTGGCTTCAACGCTGGCTGTAACCGATACTGTGGAGTTTCTTGGCGGCCTGCCGCGCGAAAAAATGCCGCAGCTGTACCGCGAGTCCGACGTTTTCGCGCACATGTCGCGCACGGAAGGCATGTGCAATTCGGTGCTGGAGGCGATGGCGACCGCGCTGCCTGTCATTTCATCGGACACCGGCGACGCCGGCGATCTGCTTCAGGACTGCGGAACCGCTCTTGCCGACGGCACGCCCGAAGCGTTCGCCCGTTCCATTACCCGCTATATGCAGGACGCCGGGCTCAGAGCCGCGCACGGGCAGGCGGCCCGCGCCAAAACCGAACGGATGAGCTGGGAACAGTCCGCCGGCAAATACCTCGCCCTTCTGGAGCGCGCCGATGCGCCCTGAACTGGCATACCTGCTTCTGCGCGCGGGCCAGCCTGAAACATGGCGCTGGTACAGCTTTTACGAACGGGCGCAATGGTTTGACCGGGCCGAACTGGAAGGCCTGCAGCTCAAACGCGCGGCGGAAACAATCGGCTACGCTTACGAAAAAGTGCCGTTTTACCGGGCAAAATTCCGCGCGGCGAAGGTTACTCCTGAATCGCTGAAAACGCTTGACGATCTGCGGCGGTTTCCGGCAACCTCCGTGGCGGAACTGCGCGAAGCGGTCGAACGCGGAACCGCCGGCCGGTTCGCCGGCCACTTCAAAACGCTGGCCACAACCGGTTCGACCGGCACGCCGTTTTCCTTTCCCCTCGATACCGCCGCCGCGCGGGAACGCATGGGCTGCCTTTTAAGCGCGACCCGCTGGTACGGGCATGACCTGGGTTTGAAAAACGCCCGGTTCTGGCGCACCTCTGAAACAAAAGCCCTAGCCGACCGCATCAAGCAAAATCTGCTCGGAAGAAGGCTTGAGCTTTCAATTTACGATGCCGCCAATCCCGCCGGTTCTTTTCTGGACGAGGCGCGCATCGCCGGATATCTCGACGCGCTGCGCCGCCACCGGCCCGGATATATTGACGGGTATGTAAGCGCGCTGGTGCTGGTTTCCGACTATATGCTCGAGCATAATGTCACGGATATCCGGCCCCGGGCGGTGGTTACCGGCGCGGAATACCTGTCGCCGGAAGCGCGCCGGCTGATAGAAAAAGCGTTCGCCTGTCCGGTTTACAACCGCTACGGCGGCACGGAAAACAGCCTCATCGCGCACGACTGCCCCGTCTGCCGCGGCACCGCCCTGCACGTCATGTCGGCCAAGCTTGTCATGGAAACGCTCAGCGGCAACGCGCCCGCGCGCGAGGGCGAACTGGGCGAAGTGGCGATCACCGATTTCACCGCGCGCGCCCTGCCTTTCATCCGGTTTTTAAACGGCGACACCGCCGTCGCCGCCGCCCCCGGCGCGCGCTGCGCCTGCGGACGCGGGCTGCACCTCGTGCAGAGCGTGGAAGGCCGGGTAAACGATCTCTTTCCGCTTAAAGACGGACGGGTGCTGGTTTCGCACGTCTGGCACAAGCTTTTCCGCGAACACCCGGACGTGCGTGATTTTCAGGTTATCCAGAAAGAGCCTGACCGCTTTGAAATCAACCTCGCGCTGCACGCGCCCGGCGCAGACATAACGGCCCTGAAACGGCAGGTGGAATCCTTTCTGCCCGGCTGCTCGGTTTTCTGGAACGCGGAGGCGGAACTCAAGCCCGCGGCGGGCGGGAAATTCCGCCACTGCCGCAGCGAAGTGCCGTTCGCGCTCAACCAGCTCCGCTCGGGGCTGATAAACCCGGCGCGCGAAGTGGGCAATCTGCGGCCTTATGTGCCGGCGTTTTCGCGGGACGCGTTTTCGCACCGCGACCGGGCCGCCAAGCTCGACTGGAACGAGGCTCCGCCGCCGCCGCCAGACCTGCTGGCGGAACTGGCGGATTTTGTGAAAAGCCCCAACGCCGTCAACTGGTACGCCGACGTGTCGTGCTCGCGGCTGCTGTCCGCGCTTGCCGCGCACAGCGGCCTTGAGCCGGACCGGCTGGCCGTTTTTCCCGGTTCGGATGGCGCGCTTGACTGCGTGGCCCGCACTTTCATCAGCCGCGGCGACACCGCGCTCATCGCCGCGCCGTCCTACGACCAGTTCCGGCTAAGCCTTGAGGCGCGCGGCGCGCAGGTGGTTAACCTGTTCGGCCCGGCGCCTTTTGAAAAAAATACCGCCGGGCTTGTCAAAGCGGGCGGGCTCCGGGCCAAACTGCTTTATATCGCCAACCCCAACAACCCGACCGGCGTGGCCTACACGCCCGGCGATATCGCCGCCATCGCGCGCGCCCAGCCGGAAACGCTGGTGCTGGTGGATGAGGCGTACGTTGATTTCTGCCCCGGGTTTTCCGTTTTGAAAAACATCGCCGAGCTGGAAAACGTGATTGTCACGCGCACCTTTTCCAAGCTCTACGGGCTGGCGGGCCTGCGGATCGGCTGGCTGGCCGCCCGCCCGGCATATATCGAGATGATGAACCGGGCGCGCAATCTTAAAGAAACCAACGCGCTCGCCCAGAAAGCGGGCGAGCTCGCGCTTGCGCGCGCGGAATATTTCAAAACCCGCGCCGCGGAAATTGCTGAAAGGCGCGACCGGTTCGCCGAAGCCGCCGCCGCGCTCGGTTACGAGGTAAAAAACACGCCGGCCAATTTCATCATGCTTAAAACCCCGGATCCGCGGGCGTTGTGCAAATACCTGGCGGACAACCTTGTTTTCGTGCGCGACCGCAGCTCCATGCCGGGCCTGGCGGGCTGGGTGCGCGTCACCATCGGCTCGCGCCGGGACATGGACCGCGCGCTGGAGCTGCTGCGTGCCTTTGAAAATTGACCTGCATATCCATTCGTTCCGCTCGCGCGACTGTGAAACCTCGTGCGAGGAAATCGCGCGCACGGCGGCCGGGGCCGGCCTCGCCTTCTACGCGCTGACCGACCACGCCGCGCTGCCCGGGCCGGAGTGTTTTCCGGAAAACTCCGCCCGGCCCGCCATAACAGCAAAAACCGATACTGCCATACCGCCCGGCCCCGCCTTGCCGCCAGCCCCGCGCGCGATAGCCGGCGTGGAAGTTTCCACTTCCGCCGGCCATATAATCGG
>JAQVSV010000120.1 GCA_028700325.1 Elusimicrobiaceae bacterium
GGATAAAAGTGCGGCAGTTCACGACACCGACCATAGTTGATCTCGATTCGTCCGATGAAAATACCGCCACCATAAAAAAACGGCGGCAGGAAATGCAGCGGCTTGACAGGATGCGCAAACTGCAGAAGCAACGGAACAGCGCGTCCGAAGCGCGGCGGCGGGAAGCCGAATACGCGCGCCAGCTGATGGAAGAACAGCAGGACCTTGAGGACCAGAACGCCGCCGAACAGGAAGTAGTCAGAGAAAAGAAAAAAGCAAGCAACACTAACGCCATAATGCTGTACTAAACCCGTTTCTTTTGAAAAAAGCCCTTTCGCTCAGGCGGAAGGGCTTTTTCTTTTTAAACAACCGGCACGCCAAATTCAGAGTCAATGGGTTTTGTGCTGGTTTTTGAGTTAAGTGCAATTTTGTATGGGTTTTTTGACACCATTACGACTATTTAGCTAATGGGCAACAAGCGGTTATTTATGTTTAAGGCTAAAACCGCGCTGCCGGTGTAAAATTTCTCCCAAACGATTATCTACGGAGGTGAACCTCGCCTGTCCAGAACCGGGGTTCGGCAATTTCACGGCTGCCTGTTTTTTTGAAGGCAGAATCAAATTGTGAAAAGCTCATTTACACGGAGTTTTTTACACACTCCTATCTATACCTACTTCAACCAGTATGCAGCGCCAGGCACATTGCATAATATACGCAACAAAAAGGTTGGGCGCAGGTTGTTGCGGATTTCGCTTTAATTGCTAAGCGCCACGCAACCAGTCAGGCTTCCAAACCTTCAGCGGCTAATTTTTTCTGGCAGAGAACAGAGTTTCCGCGCAAGAACACTGTCGGCGGCAAACACCAGTTCCGGCAATTCGGAGTTTGTTACAAGAACTGTCCGGCTGTCCTGATAATAAATTTTAAGCGCGGCGGGATCATACCTGCCCGGACTGATGACACTGATGCTGCAATCGGGTTTTTTGGCGGGCGGACGGCAGTCCGGTCCCGCGCAAAAAACTTTTTCCGCCCGGAAGCGGGCCAGCAACTCCAGCGCGGGCTTTAAAACTTCTTCCCTTGCCTCAGGCGGCACGGCCGCGCTGCGGCCCGATTGCGAATACTGCCAGCCGCGTTCCGTTTTCCCTAAGGAAACAGAACCGAAATCCGACTTCACCTCCAGCCCGATTACCGCCAGCGAGGAAACCGCGATTACAGTATTGTCCGTCCAATCCGCCGCGGAACCGGCCAGATAAGCGAACGGAAATCCAGCGGCTTCGCTTACCGCGCCGTTATGCAGAATATACCAGGCGTTTCCGGTTTGCCTGCCGGCCACAAATTCCGTAAGCGGGCCGGACGGCGTGTCCGCGCGGAATTTTATGCCGCTGGACGGGTCAACGCCGAACAGCCCGAAATCCGCGGGGTTACGGCTCAGCTCCGGCGCGGCATTGGCGTATTTAAGCGCGTTAAGCATGGTGCCGACACGCCGGGTGTCGGCGGGCAGGTTTGACGGCGCCGTTATCCGCCAGCCGCCGCGCACGCGCGCCAGCCTGATTTCCCGCGCGCCCGGCCGTATAATGCTGACGGCCGTTACCGAACCGGCTCCTGCGGGATCCGCGATAAGCTGCAGCTTGTCCGGCGCTCGCCGCAGCATGAAAACCACCGAACCCGCCAGCAGAACCAACAACAGCGCAACCATCAGGCCAAGCTGCCTGCCGTTCATTTCCGGCCGCTCCCGAATTTTCGGACATTCCCGGCCCGCCGCCTGAGATTAAACCGCCAGACCGCCAAGCCCGCCAGCACCGCCAGCAACGGCGGCAGCAGGATATTGGCGTATTTCACCATGGCTTTGCCGGAAGCGGACAATTCGTCAAGCGGCGCAAAATCCGTCGCTTTGCTGCGGATCGCTATAAGCGACGGATCAAGCGCGAGCCATTCCGCGCAGTTCATGAAGAAAATATAGTTGCTGTCGGGCATTCTGAAATCCGAAACGACAAACCGGCTGGTGCCAACCACAATAATGCGGCCCTGCCCGGGCGGAGCCGGCGGTGCGGGAACAACGCCTTTTGGCGGGGCGGAAAAATAAGGCGGAAAAATACGCTGCAGGCAAACCGCAAGTGCGTAAGGCCCGTCCGGGCGGGCGGGAACCCCTTTGATAAAGTCAGTAAAAGGGCCGATATTTAGCTCCGCGAAGGCACCGGGCGTATCCCGTGTTCCGGACGCTACACCAGCGGCCAGCGGCCTGCTCCAGCTGTTGGGAGAAGATCTGGCGATGATCGTGCTGATGCCGTCTTTCGCCGTTACGCTTACTGGCGAAACAAACGGCAGAAACAGGAAATCAAGCGCGGCAACCGGCGGAAACAACCGGTCGAGCGACCCGGCCGACACCAGCGGATAATACTGCACGATATTGCGCAGCACGGCGCCGTTGTTTTTGCGCGCAACTTCCATCGGCTGGCTTTGCCTGTCCATTACCAAAGCCGACGAAACCTCCAGCCCGTAATGGGCCAGCAGGTCTTCAATGCCGGTGGGTTCGACGGGGACAGCGACAAACCCCCTGAGATTTACGTCCAGCCTGTCAAGCGCGCAGAAAAGCGAGCCGCCGCCGCTTACATACCGGTCCAGCGCATAAAGCTGCGCGGCGCTGAATTTTCTGGAAGGCGAGAGCAGGATCAGCGCGTCCGGCAGCTCTTTCGAACCTGGCTCCAGCCCCACTTCCGTCAGCTCAAACTGCGTGCGCAGCAGGCTGACAAATTCCGGGTCGAGCGACTCAAGCGATTTTGCGCCGCCGGCTGTTATAAATCCGATCCGTTTGGCAATGCCGTTTACAAGCGCGTTGATTCGGGATGTTATGTCATATTCCAGATTGTCGGCGTTGGAAATGAACGGAATGCATTCGGTTTTATCCTTGTATTGTATTGTGAGCCCGAAAAACCCGTTGCGCTGTTCATATTTCTCTTTTGCGAAAATATCAAACACCACAGGCACAACCCCGCGCGCGACGGCCTCTTTGGCAACCGAATCGTCATTGCCGGTTTCAACAATCCGTACTTTAATTCTGCCACTTCCGATCGCTTCGTAATCGCGCAGAATATTGCGCAGATAGTCGTTTATTGCCGCGACCTCGCCAGGCAGTTCCCGCGAAACATAAAGCGTAATCACAACCGGCGCGGGCAACGCCGAAACCAGTTTCCTTGTGGCGGGATTGACCGAATAAATCCCCCCGCGCGTGAGATCCGCCCGGAAATTGAGATTATATGACAGCAGATTTGCCGCCGCGAAAATGCCAGTCGCAAGCAGCGCGGCGGCGGTCACGTTAAGAAACAGCCTGTTCCGCTTCATCTTGTGCGCGCCGCCATGAGTTTTAGATTCGCGAAAAACAAAAACAGCCCGCCCGCGCCAAGGAAATAAAACAGGCTGCGGCTGTCCACAATCCCCCGCGCAAACTGGCTGATATGGCAGTCAATGCCGATAAAATCGGTCAGGCGCGCCGCTTCAGGCGGCAGAAGCACGGACATTTTCCCCGTCATGAAAAATGCGAAACAGATGAAAAAACCGGTAATAAACGCCGAGATCTGGTTCTTCGCCAGCACCGACGCGAAAACTCCGGCCGCTGCGAACAGCCCCGCCACGCCAAACAGCCCGAGATAGGAAGCGAACAG
>JAQVSV010000121.1 GCA_028700325.1 Elusimicrobiaceae bacterium
CTCTGTCGTAACGCCGACGAGAGAAAGGAACGCAGGCTGGGCATTCAGTTCGGATCCGCACCCGATGCCTTTCCCGGAACCGCCAGGCGTGAACCGGAGCCCGCCGGCCCGGCGGAACAAACCGGCGCGGACCGGCTAAGCGGCAACGCACAAGATGAACTTGACGAGCCGCAGGAACCGGCGCCTCGGGAAATAAATCCCGAACCGCAAGCGCGAACCCGGCGGCAAGGGGTTCATGAACCGGACAGGAACGGAAAAACGCCCGGCTCCGCCAGTCCTATAAAATATATCGGGTTCGAAGAAACGGAGCTTGCGGAAATTGCGCCGGGCCTGAAAATTGAAATTAAAATAGGCAATGTCCGCAGGAAAGGAATTCTGGAAGCGCGGATTCCGCTGAAATTAATATCGGACTCGCCTGAAAAACTGATGGTAGGACTAAGCGCGGACGCCGAAACCGTTTCCAGCGGCGCCACCGGCAAAAATAAACCGGGCGACAGAATGGGTGGCCGTTCCGGCGGCAACAAGGGCGGAGGGCCCGGCGGCAACATGGGCGGAGGACCCGGCGGCAACATGGGCGGAGGACCCGGCGGCAGCATGGGCGGAGGACCCGGCGGCAACATGGGCGGAGGACCCGGCGGCAGCATGGGCGGAGGACCCGGCGGCAACATGGGCACGAATAACAATTATGGCAGTGACAGCGACAACAGTGCCGCCTTTGAAATGTGGGTTCATGTAACACTGTCCGGCAAACAAAATTGATTCCGCAATCCTAACAGCATCATATGCTGTCAAAACAGCCCCGCCTGATTATCGGCGGGGCTGTAACTTGATAAAAAGAAACGATGCCGCTACAGAACCTGTTCCAGCACAATCCTCTTGGAACTTTTTTTGACAACGGAATGGGCAAAAGAATCTTCGCCCCCTTTTCTGGACTCAAACGGATTAACCCGGTATTTTACGAATACGGTTTTTTCATCCGCCTTGATATCCACGATTTCAAAAATTTTGCTCGGCATGCCATTCTCTTTGGACACCAGCACGATAAGCATCTGCGCGCCGAAATCGGGCCGGGGCAACGCTTTTCCTTTATGCCGGCGCGCGAATTCGGCATAGGCGTTCTCGGTAGCGATACGTTCCGCCTCGACGGGCACGAAAACAAGCGCCTGACCATTCTTGTCAGATTCCTTGAAAAGCGGCAACGCCCTGTCCAGTTTTACCGCAACAGGCCGCTTGTCCAGACTGGGCGAATAAATTTTCTGTTCAAGCTGTTTATCCGACATGGGCACGCCCCCGGGTTTGCGTTTATTCGAAGCCAGTTCTTCAAGCATTTCATCAACGCCGCGCGGCGGCGTGGCGGCCGCGCCATATTCATTGCCGCCCCGCAACTCCGCCGCCGGCATAGAAGCCGCCAAATGCGCCACCCTGGCCCGGCCCGCGGGCGGATAAACGCCGGTCTGGCCCGCGGCCTGCTGAACTTCCGCATTGCCCGGCAGCGGCGAGCCGCTTATGCCTGCGGCGGGCGGCACAAACGCGGATTCATGAAGTTTTTTCACCCGTGTCCTTACAAACAGAACCATCACAACACACACCACGAACAGAATGACCGCGGCGTATGCATAAATTTTGCCGCTTTCCGACAAAAAATTCCGGTTTATTTTCATAAGACAGATCCCCTTTTAAACTTCCGAAACAACACGCGAAACCGGCCGGCGGTCAGTAGGTGGCCTTTATTATCTCCATCTTGAAATCGCCGCGCGAAGTTGACAGCATGAAATCGCCGCTCTCCGCGCGAATCTTGTTGTCATAGAAAAAATCATAAAGCTCCTCCGATTCCTTCCTGCTGTTAAGCGGTACCAGCAGCTGAGGACGCAGGATGGCGCGTGAAATCGCGGGATTCAGATCTATAACGGAAGTTTCCAGATACTTATAGCGGTAGCGTTCGCGCCCTGTTGCGTCGGTATGGGAGGCCAGTTCGTCCTCGGCCACGGGATACGCGGCGACAAACCGGTAAATTTTCCTGTTCACCGGCAGCTTGAGCGCCGCCTTTTTGAGAGCGTCAAGCGCGTAACGGAAACCCTGCGTGAGTTTTTCGGTAGGCATCTCCACCGTGCGGATTTCCCCTTCCCAGACCGCCGAAATCCGCAGCAGATCGCCTTTATAAAAAAGCATCCGCCCGGTACCCAGGGCGGCGGAATCAAACACATCGTTGCCGCGCATTTCCTGAAACAGGTCCTTCACCAGCTGTTTGTCAACTTTCCCGCTGCGGGTTGTTATCTTGCCCGACGACTGAACCCGCACCGTCGTGCGGCCGTTCACGGCGGCTTCAATATAAGTCTGAGAAGCCTCGCCTTTGGGAAAAAGACGCAGCCACACGGTTTCCACCTCCACCGCGGTATCCCCCTTAACCAGCGCCGCCGCTGGCATGACGCCGGCCAGCACGACACAAACCGATAAAACACTTTTCTTCATAACCGTTCCGCCTTTAATCATGATAGCCTACGCCAAAAGCTCGATTGTTTTAGAAGGGCTCTGCGCGCCTTTTATCAGCCGCACAAGCCTGCGCTCCACGCCCAGCTCCTCCGCCGCCGCGGCCAGCGCTTCAGCGGTGGCGAGCCCGCGTTCGGCAGGCGCTTTCACCCAGATCTCCAGCGTATCCTCCGCCTTGCGCAGAACCCGCGCTTTCTTTGAACCGGGATGCACCCGCAGTTTTATGTATCGCGGCATGGCTGCGCTCACGCGATAAGCGACCGCGCACTCATTTCCCAGGGAACCGGCACGCCCAGAAGCTCCAGCACGGTGGGCGCTATGTCGCTCAGCACGCCCGACTCCCTTAGTTTCACGGCATCGCCAGCCGGCGCGCACAGCGTAAAGGTTACGGGATTGCAGGTATGCGAGGTTTTGGGCAGGCCGATTTTCTCGTCCCACATCTCTTTGGCATTGCCGTGGTCTGACGTGATAAGCACATAGTAGCCTTTGCCAAGCGCCGCGGGCACCAGCCTGCCAAGACACTCGTCCACCACTTCCACAGCCTTGACCGCCGCCGGCATGCTGCCGGTATGGCCCACCATATCGCAATTGGCGAAATTAACCGCCATAAAATCATACCCGCCCGTTTCAACCTGCCGAACAGCCTCGGCAACCACTTCCCGCGCGTTCATCTCCGGGTGAGAAGCGAACGTGGCGGGATCGAACGTCCCTTTTATCTCGATGCGGTCTTCGCCCGGATAGGGCTTGAGCATCTTGCCGTTGAAAAACGAGGTGACGTGCTTGAATTTCTGGGTTTCCGCCAGACGGAGCTGTTTCAGCCCGCTTCCGGACAGCACTTCGCCGAGCAGCAGGCTCATGCTGTCGTCCTCGTCCATCGGCGAAAGCGCGTTGTACCTGAAACTGTCGTAATACCGGTTAAG
>JAQVSV010000122.1 GCA_028700325.1 Elusimicrobiaceae bacterium
AATAATCCGGACTTTACGGCGTATATGACGGCAAAAGCAAAAAAAAGCGCAGGGACGATGCCGGCGGTCGCGCCCGTTTCCGCGCTTGACAGATTCGGATACTGCCCCCCGCCACTCGACCGCTCGGCCGACGCGGGGAAAGATATAACCCTGCAACTGCCGGAAAACCGCGCCGCGGCGCTGGCGTCTTACATAGCGCCGGGCGAAGACCTGTCGTTCGGAGTGAGCGACTCATCTTTCGATCTGCGCGGCCAGTCGAAACTGACGGCTATCCGCGATCAGGGCGATTACGGCACCTGCTGGGCGTTCGCCTCGCTGGCTTCGCTGGAATCAAATCTGCTGCCTGCTGAAACCTGGGACTTTTCGGAAAACGGTGTTGCCATGAACAGCGGTTTTTTCACCGACTCCACCGATCTGATGAACTACGGCGGCAACACTTTCATGTCGTCGGCGTATCTGCTGCGCTGGGCCGGCCCGGTAAACGAAACGGATGATCCTTATGACGGCGTGCGGCGGACCGGTAAACCCGTCCGCAAACACATGCAGGAAACGCTGTGGCTGCCGGCCAAAACCTCGCAGGCCTACAGCGCGACGTACATAAACAATGTTAAAGCGGCAATCGTCAGCTACGGCGCAGTGGCGGCTTCAATATACTGGGACGGCGCGGCCGCCGTGTCAATTCCCGCGAAACCTTATTATTATTTTTACAATTCGCATTGCACCATAAGCAACGGCTCCAGAAACTGCCAGGCGCAAAGCAGCCGGGCCGGCGGACACCTGATAGCGCTGGTCGGCTGGGTGGACAATCTCGACCGAACCAGCTTCACAACCTCCGCCAACGGCACGCCCGCAGGCGACGGCGCCTGGCTGGCGCGCAACAGCTGGGGGTCGGAAATCGGAGACGGCGGCTACTTCTACATTTCCTATTATGATACTTCCCACGGCTGCGAAACAGCCGTATTCCACACAGCGGAAGAAACCTCCAATTACACCCGTCAATACGGGTACGACACTCTCGGCTGGACCAATTCTATCGGTTCCGGCCTGACCGGCTGGATGGCCATGCAGGCCGTGTCCGCCGAGGCTGGCGAAACGATAAAATCAGTCGGATTCTACAACACGGAATCCGGCGCAGCCCAGTACAACATCTACATTTACACAGGCTCGGCGGCGGGTGCGCCGCGCAGCGGAACGCTGGCTTATTCCGCGGCCGGCACGCTGGCATTAAGCGGGTATCACACCATCCCGCTGGCAACACCCGTAACGCTCAGGAACGCGGGCACGCGGTTTTCGGCAGTGGTCAGGCTGGCTAACCAGTCCTACGTCTATCCGATTCCGATCGAATATAATGACGGCTTTTATTCCGCCAAAGCCAACGCTTCCGCAAACGAAACTTTTTACAGTGACGACGGCGGTTCCTGGACTGACCTCACGGAAATGTACGCCAAAACCAGCGCCTGCCTTAAAGCCTATACGTCCGCCAGTCAGGCCGGCGGCATTGACACCTCCACGATAGTCGTTAAAGGCTATCCCAGCCCCTGCGATTTCAAAAAAAACGCCACGATGACGCTGGGCGGACTCCTTACCGGACAGACGAACGTAAAAATACGGGTTTACTCGCTGTCGGGCCAGCTGGTTCGCACGTTTGACCGGATAGACGGACTAACGCCCGCCAATCAGGCTTTATGGGACGGAAAGAACCAGGCGGGCGAACGCGTCGCCAGCGGCGTATACATAGTGCTTTTCACGGCTGACGCAATGAATCCGAAAACCGAAAAAGTGGCGGTATTTTGGTAACGCCATGACAGCCCCGCGTAATAAAATAAACGCGCTTGTTCTTTCCGCGCTCCTGAGCGCGGGCGGACCGGCGTTTGCGGGCGCGGGAACATCCGCCGTATCCACACTCAAGCTCGACGGCGCGGCGCGGCCGCTTGCGCTTGGCGGCGCGTTTGCCGCCGTGGCGGACGACGCCTCCGCCATGTTTTACAACCCCTCCGGCATAGCCCAGCTCGACAAAAAACAAATCCTGTTCACGCACACCGAATGGCTCGCGGGCGTGCGCACTGAATATCTGGCCTGCGCCCTGCCGCTGACCGAAAAATGGACTGTGGGGCTCGGCGCGAATTTCGGGTTCGCGGACGACGTTTCCCAATACGACGCTTCCGGCAACAAGTCCGGCTCGTTCGGCGCGAACGAAGGGTACGGGCTAGTCAATCTGGCCTACCAGCCGTTTAAAAACATGGCGTTCGGCGGCTCGGGCAAATTTATCCGCCAGTCGGTTTCCGATAAAAACGCCGCCGCCTATGCGTTCGATCTTGGCGCGATTTTCTATAACCGCCTTGTGCGGCTGGGCGCGGCGGTGCAGAATGCAGCGGGCACGAAAATGAAACTCGCCACGGAAGAGTTCCCGCTGCCGGTTACGCTGCGCGGCGGCGTGACCATCACGCCGTGGAATTCGCTGCTGGCTACGGCGGAATACGTCAAGCCCAACGACGAGGATATGAGCATGCGCGTGGGCGCCGAATACGTTTTCGGGTTCGAAGACGGCTCTGCGGTGGAAATTCCCGTGCGGTGCGGCTGGCGAAGCGGCCAGTCCGACGGCGCGGGACAGGGCTTCGCGCTCGGTCTTGGCATAAAAACGAAAGATATGTCTTTTGATTACGCTTTCATGCCCTGCGGCGATCTGGGCAACGCGCATAAAATGACGCTGGCTTTCAAATTCGGATCCGCGCGCGCCGGGACAACCGGCCTTTCACAAAGGTTCCGGCGGAGCCCGGCTGAAAAAAACACCGACCGTTTCGATCGTGAGCCGGAAGATCCGGAAATACTTGTGCTGCCGGAATAATCCGGGCATCGGTTCAATGACACTCCCCCGGCTGTGCCCTTGGCCTGCCGTTGTTATTACGCTTTACCGGCAAGCCGGGGGGTTCTTCTTTCCAAAGAGCCAAGCTGTTTGCCCCGCATCTTCCTGTCCTTGCATATCTATATACTCTGAGTTGCGCCTCGTTTATCCCTGCCGTAGAAACAGAATACCCATCTGACCAAATACCGGAGTTAAGTAACATTTTGTGTGGGTTTTTTAACACCTTTACGGCTGTTTAAGTAATGTGCAACAAGCACTTTTTTGTGTTCGACCGGTGTGCCTCTATGTCTGCGCAATAAATCTGCCAAACGGCTG
>JAQVSV010000123.1 GCA_028700325.1 Elusimicrobiaceae bacterium
CTTGAAAGCGTGCGCCGGGGCGGCGCGGATATCATCCTGTCTTTCGCCACGGAAGTGCGCGAAGAGTGGCTGAAGTCGGCGTTTCCAAACGCCATTGCAACAGTGGCGCGGCCCGCGCTGGATAAAAACACGCTCAGCCCGGTCACGGAAGTTCTAACCATGTACAACGATATGATCGTGCGCAGGGAAATCACGTCCGCCGCGAAAGGCATACCATCGGCGGATCTGATCGCCGCAGAGTTCACCAGCGGACGCCACAAACTGCGTTACTGGGACGAGCAGGTCGGACAATGGCTCGCGCGTGTGGAATTTCTGTCCAGAACCTGCCCGGATTTCGGGCTCGAACCGCTCGGAGAAGACGACCTTGATCTGGTCATCGCCGATATCTGCGCCGGCGCGAAAAGCGTGTCCGAAGCCAAAAACCGGCCTGTCATGCCGGTTTTGCAGAACTGGTTTGACTGGGAGAAAAACCGGCTGCTTGAAAAACACGCGCCTTTAAAACTGGACATGCCAGGCGGCCGCAAAGCCAAAATCCGCTACCAGAGCGGACAGGAACCCTATCTCGAGGCAAAAATACAGGATCTGTTCACCCTGTCCGAAACCCCGCGCATCGCCGCCGGGCGCGTGCCGCTGGTAATACATATACTGGCGCCCTCCATGCGGCCGGTGCAGGTGACGAAAGATCTTAAAAATTTCTGGGCTGAAAGCTATCCCAGACTCAAGCCCGCGCTCGCACGCCGCTACCCGAAACATAAATGGCTGTAACCCCGCAAAGCGCGGGCCGCGCTTTGCGGCGTTCAATTACAAGGCCAGTATGACCGCGCCCGCAACGATCAGCATACCGCCGGCGAAATGCTGCGGCGTCAGCCGTTCATGCAGAACCAGCGCGCCCAGCACAATCGCGAAAACCACGCTCAGTTTGTCCACCGGCGCGACACGGGAAGCCTGCCCCAGCTGCAAAGCGCGGAAATAACACAGCCACGACAGCCCCGTAGCCAGGCCCGACAATATAAGAAACAGCCAGGTGCGGCGCGTAAACGCGTGCAGCGGCGCGATACCGGTTGAGGCAAGCGCGATACCCCAGGTAAAAACCAGCACCACAACGGTTCTGACAGCCGTCGCCATATGCGAATTGACGCCGCAAACCCCTATCTTGGCCAAAACAGCCGTCAGCCCGGCGAAAAAAGCGGACAGCAACGCCCACAAAACCCAGCTATTTCCAGTTTGTATCACCATAAGGCATGCTCACTAAAAAACTGCTCAAACCGGCCCAATCCCGCCCGCAATGAAAAAACCGGACGCACCGCCCGCCGGAAGGGGCTTTCATCGCTTGCCCCACAAAATCCCGGCACGCCGCAACCGGCTTCAGTTCAGGCGATAGAGCCGGATCTCCGGGCCTTTTGTTTTCCCCGGCTCCGGCCGGAATACAGCCGCCGGAGAACCAGCTTTCCGTACCGCGCCGATAAACGCGGCGGCCGCCGGGCCGGTATTTTCCGTTATGCCATAGCTGGTAAACGCCACATACCGGATTCCGCGCGCGGCCAGCTGGGCAGGCGTGTCCGACAACGGCGCCAGCTCCCGCGTCTGCTCGGTGCTGGCGCGCATGGCGGGCATGGTGGCCAGCTCGCTTGCCGAGCGTTCCATCTCGAAAATGCGATACCCTTGCGGATTGGACTTGAGCAGATACTGAAAATATCCGGCACGCGGGTTTTTCAGTTCCGTGGTTTTGCGGTAAAGCATCTGCGCCTGAAGCCGTCCCATCCGTATAGAGGGCGACGAATGCGGCTGATCCATCAGAATGCCCGTATCCTGCGCGATATTCCGCTCTATCCAGCGGGCTGCCAGAGTGCGGGTGTCCGGCATAAGGCGTTCCCTCACAATACCGGCGCTGCCGGCAAACGCCAGCAAAGACAAAACCGCTATAATCACCGGATACGCCGCCTTGCTTCTCATTCTTGCCGCGAACGCCTCCGCGCCAACCGCCGTCAAAAGACATAACACCGCAACGGAGTGGAACGTATACCTGATGAACCCTCCGTCCGGCTGGCCGGACAGAAAAACCACGCTGACCGCCAGCGGGCCGGCAAACAATAAAGCCAGCCACGGAAACTTTAATGCCAGCCCCGCAAAAGCTGCCGCCGCAGCCAGAATCGCGGGCGATCTGCCGGCAAACCAGACAATGTTGGCAACCACCGCTTTCGCCACATCCAGCCTGTCCACCGACGACATGACCAGCTTGCGCTCCCGCGCGTAAGCGAACACGTCGGCTATGCTGGCGCGGAAACTGGGAAAATCCAGCGCCGCATAAGGCGTGCCTATCAAAAAACCGGCCGGCGCCAAACCCGCGCCCAGCCACAACCGGTAATCGGAGCAGATGGCGCGCCAGGGCAAATTCCGTTCCCTGCCTCGCGCTATATGAGCAAGCGGCAAAATAACGCACAGCATCCACGCCATATAATGAGTGGACACGGCCAGCCCGAGCGCGAGTCCGCACAAAACGTAATTTTTATCGCCCCCGTCCCGGTACAGCCGCACGGCGAAATACCATGCGGCCGAACAGGCCAGCAGAAACATCGAATCCCATTTGGCATAATGCGCGCCATCCACCAGCGACGGCAGCAGCGCGCATAAAACCGCCGCGCCCAGCGCGACCCGCCGGTTCCATAAAAGCCGGCCTGTAGCGTAAACGACCCACGCCGCCGCGGTTGAAACCAGACACGCGAGCAGCCGCGCGGTGATGTAAAACAGCGAAGGATCCGACGCGAACAGCACCCCGAACTCCTGCGCCGTATGCCGCAGCCCGAACCCGGACCAGACCGCGAACAGCGCGCCCAGCGCGCCCAGCAGCGAATACATCCATAATGTGGGGTACTTGAAAAAAGGCGGATTCAAGGTGTGCGCTCCGCCAAGATAAACAGCGGTATTGACAAAATGCGGCTCGTCGCCGTTAAAAACCGCGGGCAGACCGTCGAATATGCCCGCCGCCCTGAGCGCGAACCCGCTCGCCATAGCCAAAACAAGAATTATAACAAACCGCTTTGAATTTTCCTGCCCGGACCGCGGCGGCTTGGTTGTGAATATCGCCATGACAAAAACCTCAAAAAAACAAACTTGCACGGGTTCAGGCCGGCCGCCTCAATAACTCCGGCCCCGC
>JAQVSV010000124.1 GCA_028700325.1 Elusimicrobiaceae bacterium
GGCCATACGGCGGCCGGGTCAATAAAATAACCCAGCATGTACATGAATATCGTAAGCGGCGGCTTATGCAGGAAAGAGCTGATGTAGGGCACCTGCCCCTGCAGGGTGATCCATGCCGCGTAGGCGTATTCGCCCTCGTCGCGTTCAAACGGCGCGGTGAACGTGTTCCAGTTCAGCAACAGGTAAAAAACGGCAAGCGCGGCGGCTCCCGCCACGATCGTCCGCCGCGCCGGAGCGGGCGCCGGTTTGGTTTTTTTCGCCTTTTCTCGCATGGCTTTCATTTCTTTTTCAGCACCACCCAGTTTTCGGAGAATCGGGCCAGCGTTTCTATGAATGCCTTGTAGCGCGCATAGTCCGCCACGGGCAGCAGCGTGCGCTCACGCCGGAATTCGTCGGAAAACAGCAGCTCCGCACCAGCTGTTCTGTAGCTTGCCGAGAACGAACTGCCCGCCGTTTTCAAAGCAAGCGGCGCCGGCGCATGATAAAGCGCATAGCCTCCGGGCAGCCGGACGGTTATTTTCTTCGCCGTTCTCTCGCGCAGATACCAAAACAGCGGCAGTTCGCGCCGGGCAAGCCCGACATCGTAGGCGAAATACTGCGCGCCCGGCGCTTTGAAAATCATGTAATCGCCGGCTTTCAGGGCATAGCCGTCAACGCTGATCGACATTTTATAGGCGACGTTTTTTGACAGGTCGGTTTCATTTTCCAGCGTATAGCCTTCAAGTCGCGCGCGCGGATGAATGGAATGCGCGCGCTGTTCCATCGCCCGGTCAAGATCCTCTTTTTTATAGTTTTTATACTCGCGGACGGCGGCCTGCGTTTCGCCGAAAGCCCGCTCCGAAAAAGAGCCCTTGAGGTTGCCGTTTTCGTCAAGCGCGAACTCGCCGGCCTGTTCCAGCCCTTCCCGGTCTGCGGGCGCAAGCGGGTTGGCCAGCAGCGCAGGCTTGTTCTCTCCGCCCAGCAGCCGCAGGGCGCGCGTGCCCTGAATCTGATAATCAGGTTCGTCGAAGCGGTGCCGGTCGTCAAACGGGGCCAGAACGAGATTCTTTCCGCCAATGGTTACCAGACATTCGCCCGCCGCGAATTGGCGGATATTGGGCAGCGTTTCGTCAAACAGGCTGTCGCGGTCGGCGGCGTAGGCGAATACGGGCTTGAAACCCGCCGCCGAAAGCAGGGCGTAAAGCAAAAATGGCTTGTCCAGCCTGTTGCCGGCCCGGGCGGCGAAGATATCGGCGGTGTTTTGCGGAATATAGCTGTACTGGTCCAGCCCCACCTCCTGATACTTTATTTCCGCCGCCACCCAGTTGTAGAGCGCTTCAGCTTTTTCCAGCTGCGAGTTTTTGCCGGCGGTCAGCGCGGCCGCCCTGGCGGCGATTTCCGGCGTGACGGAGAGCTGTTTTTCAATTAATGGCGCGATAACGCCGCGCACGCCGGCCCAGCTTTCCTTGAGCGAAAGTTTCACGGCTGGCGAATAATGCAGAAACGGCGGCATGTCCGGTTCCTGCCTGTAGGAACGGAGGTTGCGCAGCTCCCAGGTGTAAGCCGTCAGTCCGGCGGCGCGCTTTTTGGAGAAGGACCGGCCCGGCGACATATTATGTTCGGCATAGGAAAGGGCCAGCCCGTCCGGCACGTTCACGGTCAGGCGGTACAGTTTTACCGGCTCGAAATACCGGAACGCGATTTCCCCGAAATACGGGTAGGCGGCGTTGTACTGCGTTTTAACGGTATATCCGTAATCCAGAACCGAGCCGGTCTGCACGTTGGGAATGGCGAACTTCATGGTTTTCATTTTATTGTAGGCCGGATAGCCGATAAACGCGCTGCCTTCCATGACAGAGAGATCGGTAAGATAGCTGACCGAGCCGTCCGTCACGGAATAGGCGTGGTCAATGGTTATGGTCTGCAGGTCCGGCAGGTAGTCCAGCGTGACAAACGCCGCCGGGCTTTTGCCGCGTTCCTTCAGCACATAGCGAACCGCGCGTTTTTTTACGCTGTAACTTTTGTCTTTGCCGATGTCTACGGTCACTTCCATCAGTTCGGTGAGGAACGCGTCGTCGGGATAAGCCTGCGGGCCGGGCGGCGCCGCGAGCAGCTGTTTTATAACCGGGCCGGCAAGCGGGTCGGCCGGACCGGGCCGGTACTCGCTGACGAACTGTATTTTCATCAGTTCGCCGCGCGGATAACTCCGTGTTTCCCCGGCGACTTCAACAATGGCGGCCGCCGAATCAAGTCTGATGAGCGAACCGTTAATTTCGCCGCCTTTGTTAAGGTGAACAAGATCGGCGTGAGCGCAGGGCGCGATCGCCAGCAGACAGAGTGTCAGTATGAATTTTTTCATGAATTATTTCCCCGAACCGGCCCGATCCCTGAAAAACAGCTGTTTTTTTGTGTAGTTGGCGGCGGTTTCCAGAAAGTTTTTGTATTGCGCATAATCTTTCGCCGCGATCGTATTGGCCGTGCGTTCCCAGCGCAGACCGCAGTTTACGAGATCCGGTTTTTCCTGCCTGCAACCCGCGGCAAACGAGCCGTACTTGTTTGAGAGGCTGACCGGTTCCGGCAGTGAAACGGTTTCGTACCCTGCGGGGATTGTTATGCTGTAGCTGAAATAGCGGCCCAGCACAGAGCCGCTGCCGGAGTATTTTACCGGATAGCGGCGCGCCGACAACGACACTTCTTCTATACGCTCCGCTCCGATCGCGAAACCCGGCAGCTGCGCGATGCGGATATCGCCGGCTTTCTGGAAAAAATCCTTCACGCCGTATTTCAGGTCCAGCGTAAACGGGCCGGACAGCGTTTCGGCGTTGTTTACCCGGTAATCGAGCAGTTCCGCCGTTGCGGACACGCCTTTGATCATCTGCTGGAACACCTGTTTCTGTTCCTCGTCTTTCAGCGAGCGGTAATACTGGCGCAAATCGCCCTCTCGCGCGCCGCTGTAGCGCATGGCTTCGGAAACGACCGCGTCGCCCGATTTGGAAATACTGATGTTATAATCGTAAAAACTGCCGTTGTCGCGCGGG
>JAQVSV010000125.1 GCA_028700325.1 Elusimicrobiaceae bacterium
GATATCTGCCTCTCCAACCCCGAACGCAACGAGCCGGCCGACGCAAAGGAATATCTTTCCCGCGTGATCAAGGCGGTACGCAGCCCGGTAATGATTGACACCACCAGCCCCGAAGTGGCGGAGCTGGCGGCCAGACTGTGTCCGGGCAAATCGGTCTGGAACTCGGTCAACCTCGAGCACGGAACCGCGAAACTCGAAAAAGCCGCCGAACTTAACCGGCTGTACGGAACCGCCGTCGTGGCCGGCTGCATTGACGACGACCCGGATGAGGGCATGGCGGTTTCCGCCGAACGGAAACTCGAAGTGGCCTCCGCGATGGTGCGCCTGCTGACAGAATACGGCATGCCGCCGGAAGATATTCTGCTCGACGCGCTGGTTTTCCCCGTCGCGTCCGGGCAGGAGAAATACGCGCGCGCCGCCGCGGAAACCGTCGCCGCGATCGCGGGTTTCAAAAAACATTTCCCGAAATGCCGGACCATACTGGGAGTGAGCAACGTTTCATTCGGGCTGCCGCCCGCCGCGCGCGAAACCTTAAACTCGGTGTTCCTGCACCGGTGCGTAAAAGCGGGACTCGACGCGGCGATAGTGAACATCGAAAAACTGCGCCGGTTCGCCTCGTTAAGCGGGCGGGAAATAACGCTGGCCGGCGCGCTGCTTGAAAACGCCGGACAGGCCGCCGTAGCCGAGTTCGCCGCCTTGTACCGCGAAAAGAAACCCGCGGTCCGCGGTCCGTCCGGGGACCCCGCGCGCGCGCTTAAAACCGCCGTGCTGGAAGGCGACCGCGCGCCCGTGGCCGCGGCGGTGGCGGCGCTGCTGGATAAACTGACCCCGCTGGAAATCATCAACGGGCCGCTTTCACAGGCTATGGCGGAAGTGGGCGCGCTGTTCGGCAAAGGCGAACTGATCGTGACGGAGGTGCTGCAAAGCGCCGAAGTGATGAAAGGCGCCGTCACCGCGCTTGAGCCGGAGCTGAAAAAAACCAGCGCGCCGCCGCGCGGCAGGCTGCTGCTCGCCACCGTGGCGGGCGACGTGCACGATATCGGCAAAAACCTTGTGCATATGATTTTCGCGAGCAACGGGTTCGAGGTGCTTGATCTGGGCGTAAAAACGCCGACCGAAACAATTATAAGGAACGCGCGGAGTTTCAGGCCCGATGTGATCGGCCTGTCGGGCCTGCTGACGCGCTCGGCGGAGGCGATGATCGGCGTGGCGCGCGATCTGTCCGCCGCGGGAATCCATACTCCGCTGCAGGTGGGTGGAGCGGCGTTAAGCGAAAAATTCGTCTTTTCAAAAATCGCGCCCGCCTACTCCGGCCCGGTCATCTACTGCCCCGACGCCATGCACGGGCTTGCCCGCGCGCTGGAACTTATAAAGGCCAAAACCGAATGACGACCGCGCCGCGCACATCCGACTTTTATGACCGCAGCCTGATTACAGCCTATCTGCCGGCCAATATCGTGCCGTTCATAAACGGAAGAATGCTGTTCAACAAACATCTGGGGTTTGCCGAACCGGTCAGCCGGCTTCGCGCCGGAGCGGACGCGAAATTTTTAAAAACCGAACAGCGGTTCCTGCGCGCGCTGTCCCAGGCGCTGGGCTCGGGCGCGCTGCGCCCGCAATGCGCGCTGCAGTTCTTCCGCGCCGACTCCGAAGGCGACACGCTTAACCTTTACTCCGCCGGAAACGCAAACCCCGCGGCGAGTTTCGCGTTTCCGCGAATAACCGGCAGCCCCGCCTGCCTGGCGGATCTCGCGCCGCAAAAAAGTTCCGGCGAAACAGCCGACGCGGCGCTTTTCGTCGCCACCGCGGGAACGGGTTACGCCGCCGAAGCGGCCCGGCTCGCCGGCGCGGGCGAATATGTCGCTTCGCATCTGCTTAACATCGCGGCCATCACCTGCGCGGAGGCGCTGGCCGAAGCGGCCCAGCAGATTGCCGGCTCGTCTGCAAAAAGCGGTTTTTTCGATTTTGGCGCGGTAATGGCCATTACCGCCGGGCCGGCCGAAACGGTCGGAGAACTGCCGCCGCCGGGGCCGGGCGCGCGCTACAGTTTCGGCTATCCGCTGTGCCCGGACCTGAGCTGTCAGCGGACCCTGTTCGCGCTGCTTAATCCGCGCGATATAGGAGTGACGCTTACGGAAAGTTTCATGATGGAGCCGGAGGCTTCGGTATCCGGCCTGATTTTCCCCGCGGCCAGCCCGCGCGGGCGAAAAAGGAGCAACGCATGAAGAAAAGAATAGCCGTTTATCCCGGAAGTTTCGATCCGGTCACCAACGGGCATGTTGATATCATCGAACGCGCCTGCAAAAATTTCGACTCGGTAATAGTCGGCGTGCTGATCAACCGGCACAAAAAACCCGTGTTCTCGCCGGACGAGCGGGCCGAGATGATCCGCAAGTCGCTGAAGCATCTGCCTAACGTGACGGTGGACTGCTTTTCGGGCCTGCTGGTGGACTTCATGCGGCGCAACAACATCACCGTCGCGATCAGGGGCCTGCGCGCGGTCAGCGACCTGGAATACGAGTTCCAGCTCGCGCACACCAACCGCCTGCTCTATCCCGAAATGGAAACGGTTTTTCTGATGCCTAACGTAAACTACGTCTACCTGAGTTCCACGACCGTGCGCGAAGTGGCTTCGCACGGCGCGGAACTGACCGGCTGCGTGCCGCCCTGCGTGGCTGACGCGCTGCGAGAAAAGTTCAAAAACGAACCCGCCTGACGCCAGCGGCGGGTTCCGTTCAATACCAAAGGAGGATCACTTGAAATATACGTTAATGACGTTACTG
>JAQVSV010000126.1 GCA_028700325.1 Elusimicrobiaceae bacterium
ACCCGGTCCGCGCTGGCGGCCTATCCGAACCTGAAGAAACAGGTGGCGGAGTCGGGCGATCCCCTTCGTCTGGCGCTGAAATTCGCCATGGCGGGCAATATAATAGATTCAGGAATGCGGCGCGATCTGGACGTGGAAACGGAGATCGCGCTTCTGTCCGCGCCCGGCGCGCATGAGGGCCGGGTTTTTATGGATTACGCGGCATTTTGCTCCGCGCTGAAAAAGGCGCGCACGGTGCTGATTGTTGGCGACAACGCGGGCGAAACGGTCTTCGACCGGCTTCTCATCGAGGAAATCCTGCGCCTGCACCCGGATCTGAAATTCACCTACGCGGTGCGCGCCATGCCGGCGCTTAACGATGCTCTGCTTGAGGACGCGCTTGCCGCCGGGCTCGGCAAAGTGGCCGAGCTTATCACCTCCGGTTCGGATTTTCCGGGCACTTCTCTGCAGGGCAGCACGCCGGAATTCCGGCAGGTGTTCGACCGGGCGGACGTGGTTATCAGCAAAGGCCAGGGCAATTATGAAAGCCTGACCGGCAGCGAGCGGGATATTTTTTTCATGCTGATGCTCAAATGTCCCGTAGTGGCGAAACACGCCGGCCTCGCGGAAGGTTCCTATGTGCTGCGCCGTGTAAGAGGCAGCAGGCCGGCGGGGCGAACGCGATGAAACGCGCGGTGGTTTTTTTCGCGCTGGCGCTGCCGGTGTTTCCGGCGGGCCTGTGCGCGTCGGACACTCCGTTTCCTGAAATTTTCTGCCGGGCCGGCACGGGCCTGTCGCTCCGCATGACGGAACTGGGCGTGCTGCTTCAGTATACCGCGCTTGATGACGACGATTCCGATACCGTGGCGTATATCCGCGGCCGTTTCGGCCGCCTGAACGGCATTTTAGCCGACTCCGGCGGGCTGGAGCAGGCTTGTGCAGTCAAAGGTTTTCCGGCTCTTTTCTGCGCTGACGGCGCTAATCTTGTTATCGAGTTTGCGGATAACGGTGTTGTCGTCAGGTTTGAAGCCGGCAACGACTTTTCGGATGAAACGATTAAAAACATCCATACAGCCTACCGGAGCCTTTTCGGCCAGCTGGCCGCCAGCGGGGGCGATGCGGGCAAAGCCTGCCGGCAGTTCGGATCCAGCCGCAAGGCCGGCCGGGCGGGCGCGGATTTCATCGTGCCGCGCGCGTCGGGCGACGCTTTTTCAAGAGTGAAAACGCGCGAAGAAATCAAAGAAGAAGATTCGCAGGTCGGCGAAATGATTTCCACCGTGGATGATTAACTCCGGCGTTAGCCGGTTTTTTGCGCGGAAAAATTCTCAGGCAAGTATATCGTTGTATAATTTCACCGTCGCTTCCAGATTGCGTTCAATGGTGAATTTTTCCGATACCAGTTTAAGGCCGGAGCCGGCGAGGGCGAGCGCGGCTGCGGGATCGGACAGCCGGTCCATAATCAATTCAGACAGCCGCCCGCTGTCGCCGGGCGCGAAAAGCGCGCCGGTTTCTCCGTCAATAACAATTTCCCTGTTTCCGCTTATGTCGCTGGCCAGCACGGGAATGCGCATGGCCATGCTTTCCCGTATCGAGCCGGACAGCGCTTCCCCCCTCACCGCCGCGTTAACGCTTACGCTCAGAACCGACAGTATTTGAGGCACGTCAGCGCGAAACCCGAGAAAGCGGGTATATTTCTCGGCAATTCCTGCATTTCGCGCTTCCTGGCGCAGCAACGGCGAATCGGTATCGCGCCCGGCAAACAGGAAGACCGCCCGCGCGCCTTTTTTCAGCGCCCGCGCTGCGGCGTCGAGCAATACCGTCTGCCCCTTGTCAGGGCTGTAGTTGCCGATTAAACCGATGACCGGCAGGGAGGTGTTCAACTCCGCCAGCAGCGCCGGATCCGGCGCAATGGGGCGGAAGCGGGCAGTGTCCACGCCGGAATAAATGACATGAATCCGTTCCTGCCCGATCCCGAAATCGGCAAGGATTTTTTTGACTGATTCCGATACTGCGGCATAGGCGTCAATCCGGGCGTTGTGGTATTTGATCCTGCTTAGCACATGCCATTGCCGCATCGGGTGGCTGACCCTGCGCGTTATTACCAATGCCGGCTTGCGCGCGCACAGATATTTTGCGATCAGGGCAACGGCGTGCGATCTGGGGTGGTGGGCATGTACGATGTCAATTTTCCTGCTGTCAATAAACCGGGCCAGTTTCCATGCTGACAGCAGATCATAATCCTGAAACGGCGCGAAATCAAACGCGGCCAGTCCGAGTTCGAGTACCCGTTTATGGAGTGCGCCCCCGGCCGGGCAACCTACATAAACCGGATACCGCATTGTTTTCAGACGGGAGGATAACGCGCACATTTGCGCCGCTCCGCCTGTCCAGCCGGTGGCTTCGCTCAAGTGCAGTATACTTGGGAGTCCGGTCATAAAAGCGGCGGAATATTCGGAGATTTGTAATGGCGGGGAACATTCTACCTAGCGGTAAGTTTAACACAAACGATCCGTTCCGTCAATGTATAATTTGCAGGGCTATGGCGAAACGGCTATAATTTATTGTGAAATGCGGTTTAGATGGAAAATGCCAGACCTTATGAAAATATTTCCGGC
>JAQVSV010000127.1 GCA_028700325.1 Elusimicrobiaceae bacterium
CAAGTCCGGCAATCTCTCTATCGCAAAAACCGCCATAGACCGCATTATCCGGGAGTATACGCGGGAGGCCGGAGTCCGCAGTCTGGAGCGCGAGATCGGCCATATCTGCCGCAAGGCGGCCCGGGAATTCGTGGAAAGCGGCAAATCCGTAAAGGTTACCGGGCAGAACCTGGAGAAGTATCTCGGCATCCCCAAGATCGTCAACGACAAGCCAGAGGAAAATGCGATCGGAGTTTCCACTGGCCTTGCGTGGACCGAACAGGGCGGCGAAACTCTTTCTATCGAAGCGGCCTGCTTCCCCGGCAAGGGCAACATCGAGCTTACGGGCCAGATGGGCGACGTGATGAAAGAAAGCGCGACTGCCGCGCTCAGTTTCGTGCGTTCCAAAGGCCTTACGAAGGACTTCAAGTTCGCCGACAGCGATATCCACCTGCATATTCCCGAAGGCGCGGTGCCGAAGGACGGGCCGTCCGCCGGGATCGCGATGATGACGGCGCTGGCGAGCCTGTTCCTTAAAAAAACAGTCAGGCGCAATATCGCCATGACCGGCGAGATAACGCTTACCGGGCGGGTGCTGGCCGTAGGCGGGATCAAGGAAAAACTGCTAGCCGCTTACCGCGAGAAGATCAAAACGGTGCTTATTCCCAAGGCGAATTTAAAGGATCTTGAGGAAGTGCCGGAAAAGGTGCGCCGGGAAATGAAGATTATCCCCGTCACCAAAGCCGACGAAGTGCTTGAGATAATGCTCGGCAAATAGCTTGAGCTGGTTTGCGGAAAAGCCCCCCGGCCGATACCGGGGGGCTTTTTCTGGTCAGGCCGCTCACCCTGCAAAGAGCGACAGTCCTGCCGCGGGCTGGAAACACGCCTGTTTGTGCCAAACGGAAGTTCGGGCGCATGAATTGCTGTCGTGAAATATTTTTGGAAACGCGGCAATCCGGCAATTAAACGGGTCAGGCGGTTGCATTGGCGTCAGGCATTTAGCTATATTATTATTAGCGATATAATACTGCGGTTCGCGTTATGCGAACGCGCCGGGGTTCCGATATGATAATAGCCAGACTGGCGCTTTGCGCCGCTTTGCTCGCCGTTTCACTGCCGGTGCGCGCCTATGAAACCGTTTTAACCGACATGCAGGTGCAGGGCACCATTCAGGTGTCGCGCCTGAACGAGATTTTCAACCAGTATCTGGCCACCGTTCAGCTGGTTGACCCTGAACAGGCCACCCGTTACGGCCTGCATGACGCGGACCGCAATCTTACTCCGCGCACACTGAAAAACGAGCAGACCCGGCTGGACGCGTTCCGCAATTATCTCGCGCAGATTGACGCGCTCGATCCCGATGTCATGCCGCCTGACAGCGCGATAGATTTCAAGCTGTTCCGGGCCAAACTGCTGATTGATATCGCCAATATAGACCAGCTGCAGAACCTGCGCCGCCGGCCGCAGTATTATATGGAGGCCGTCGCTTCGATTTACGGACTGCTTTCCAAGGATTTCGAGCCTTATCCGATCCGCGCGGAGAACGCGCTGCTGCGGCTGGAGCAGCTGCCCGCTGTGCTTACCGAAGCCGAACAGAACCTGTATCATCCGCCGAAGATCTGGGTGGACAAGGCCATAGACCAGTGCAATGACGCCGAGAAATCGTTTCCGGATCTGATGACCGAGCTGCGGCGTCTGATCGGCATGGATCCGCTGCTGCGCCAGCGGGTCGAGAAAGCCGTGGAAAACGCCAAGAAGGCGGTTACGCGCTATCAGGAGTTTTTGCAGGACGACGTGATGGTGCAGGCGGACGGCGATTTCCGGGTCGGCGAGGAGGTGTTCGGCTATTATCTTGAGCGCTGGCACATGGTGGATGACAGTCCCGGCGGAATAATCAAGCGCATGAAAAAGAATTTCGCGAGCGCGTCCGGCGATTTCATGGAGGAATACGAGCATTACATGGAAACCTCCGGCCTGAGCGTTTCCAATTTCGACGACGTGCTTTACAAGATAGGAGAATCCCACCCGGCGGAAGATGAACTGGAGGAATATTTCCGCATGGAGCTTGAGCGGGCCTACAAGCATTTCGATAAATACCGGCTGCTGCCGCTGCCGCGGGAGCGGCTGAAGATCGTGCCGACGCCGGAATACCTCAAATCGCAGTCGGCGTTCGCGTTTTACAATGCGCCGTTCAGTCTGGACAAAAACCGCGTGGCGGAACTGTTTATCAATCTGCCGAGCCGCAAAATGCCGAAGAATGTGCGCGAAGCGGTTCTGCGGCTGGCTTTCAGCGAGCCGTACATCGAAATGGCGGTTGTGCAGGAAGCGTTTCCCGGCCGGCATCTGCAGGACTCGCAGTCGCTTTCGGGCACCCGCATCCGGCGGCTCATTCCGCAGCCGTTCATTCAAAACGGCTGGGCGGCTTACGCCCAGTATCTTGCGCTGGAACAGGGTTATTTCACGCATCACGCGGCCCGGCTTGTGTATCTGCGCTGGAATATGGTGCGCGCGGCTCGCGCCATGGCGGACGCGATGCTGCACAACAGCGAGATGGATTACAACCAGGCGGTT
>JAQVSV010000128.1 GCA_028700325.1 Elusimicrobiaceae bacterium
AATGCCGGTAATTTTTCTCAATTTGGTTTTTGGCCTGCCAAATAGGGCATTTTCCCTATACAAATAGCATCGCGCCCCACCCTATTTCCGATTCTCAAATTACCAGATAATGCATAGACGCGCTGGTCATTTATTCCGCCGCGCTTGTCTTATACCGCCCCTGGGACTGCCGAGCCCTGCGTCCCGAGCCGGAAAAACGGTTCTCGGCGGTTTTCATGCCGCCGCTTGCGCTGACGGTTCTGTTTGTCAACACGGCGCGGGAATACCACCTGCAGACACTGGTTCCGTTTCTTGCGCTGACCGCGGTTGTGACCGGCCGGATATATTTTGAAAAGCTGAAAGCCCGGTTCCCCGAATTAACGTGGCGAAGCCGTTTTGAGGAGGGCCTGAAATCCTCCGATCCGGCTGTAAACAAATACACCCGCGCGCTCGCGCTTTGCGCCTTTTGCGCGGCGATCAACGCGGCGGCGCTGGTTTATGACTACGGCTGCGCCCTGCGCGTGTCGCTTGGGTATGCGCCGCGGTACCTGTTCGGCCGGTCCGCGCGGATAGACGAACGTGCCGCCCGGCTCGTTGATCTGCTTGCGGAACTGCCCCATAAAAAACTTTCCACAATGGCGCAGTATCAGGCCCTGTTTCTGGATCCGGTGCTAAGCGTTTCGAACCCGCTGGTTGAGGATTTGAGCATAAGCGGAAATTCCGGCGGCTATGCGGGCATGCATCTGCTTACCGCGTCGCTTCTGGCTTCGCCGCCCGACATATACATCGGCAAACGCTTCTCAGACGGCGCGAGTTATGAATTGGGTTTTCTGGGGCGGTTCCTGCGCGGCCGTTACATCCAGCTGGCGGATTTTACGGGCGCGGATTCAA
This sequence comes from Elusimicrobiaceae bacterium, assembly GCA_028700325.1. Classification (NCBI taxonomy): domain Bacteria; kingdom Pseudomonadati; phylum Elusimicrobiota; class Elusimicrobia; order Elusimicrobiales; family Elusimicrobiaceae; species Elusimicrobiaceae bacterium. The sequence goes on from JAQVSV010000128.1 coordinate 871, forward strand.
ATTATGTGCCCCTGCGCTGGCGGTTCGCCGGCGCTGACGGCGTGAAAAACCGCGAATTTGACGATTTGTATTACAGCTCCGCAGCTTTCGCGCGGAATTTTACGCCGGTCAAGGCGATAAATCCCGGCATGGCGACCCTGACCGCTTGCGGCGCCCGGGAGTATCGGCTGGATCTTGCGCCGCTATTGCCGGAAAATTCGGGCTTTTTGATCGCGGAAGTCCGGTTCCCTGCCGGCGGAGTGCGTTCCGCTTCGCTTTCCAGCGGCCGCAACAGCGTGCGGCTGGGCCGCCGCCCGCTTTCGCCCGACCGGATTTACTGCGCTTTCCGGGCCGAAGACGGCGCGGTATTGAAACTGTTTTCTTCCAGCCCGGCAACCCCGCTTGCAATCACGTTTTTTGCCCGCAGGTGAATTTGCCCGCAACAGGGCCGGTTTTACGGCGATTTCCCCGTTTGTTTCCGCGGCTAATTTCGTATAATGTGAACATATATCGTTAATTCGCTTATAGAGGATCCATCATGTCTAACGAAGTTTCCAAGTACTCTGACACCGTGCTGCTGCCCAAAACCGATTTTTCCATGCGGGCCAACCTGCCGCAGCGTGAACCCGAAATATTGAAATTCTGGCAGGAGATCGGCCTGTACAAAAAAATGCTGGCGGGCCGGGAGGGCCGTAAAGCCTATGTTTTTCATGACGGTCCCCCTTACGCCAACGGCGAACTGCACATGGGCCATACCCTCAATAAAACGCTCAAGGATATCGCGGTGAAATCGCGCTCCATGATGGGTTTTTATGTTCCTTTCGTGCCGGGCTGGGATTGCCACGGCCTGCCTATCGAGCAGGCTCTGCTCAAACAGCTAAAGCTGGATAAACGCCATATTTCGGATATCCCGGCGTTCCGCAGGAAAGCGCGCGAATTCGCGCGGAAATACATTGATCTCCAGCGGGAAGGGTTTATACGGCACGGCATACAGGCGGAATGGGATAATCCCTATGTCACAATGGCGCCGGAGTATGAAGGCACGGTCATCAAGGCGTTTCTTGACCTGGTGCGCAAGGACTATATCTTCAAGGGCAAGAAAACAATTTACTGGTGCGTGAACTGCGAAACCGCGCTGGCCGACGCAGAGGTTGAATACGCGGATAAAACGTCGCCGTCGGTGTTCGTCAAGCTGGCGCTGGAAAATCCGCAGGCCGGGGTGTTCGGTCCGGCGGCGGAGTCGGGCCGGCCGCTGTCCATAGTCATCTGGACCACCACTCCCTGGACCCTGCCCGCCAACCGCGCCGCCGCCGTAGCCGCAGCGGAGGACTACGTTGTTTTGCATGAGAAGAACCGCGACGAGTATTACATAGTCGCTGACAAACTTGCCGACTCCTTCATTTTCGACTGCGATCTGACCTGCGAGCGCGGAGTGAAAATACCGGGACACAGGCTGGTGGGGCAGAAATACCGCCATCCGCTGTTTTCGGACCTGCTTAACCCGATAATAGAAACGGATTTCGTCGTCATGGATACCGGCGTGGGCGTGGTGCATGTCGCGCCGGGTCACGGCGAGGATGATTTCCGCGCCGGGCTCAGGCTGAACCTTGAAATTTTCTGTCCGGTGGACGGGCAGGGCAAATTCACCAAAGACGCCC